>JASLYJ010000025.1 GCA_030739855.1 Alphaproteobacteria bacterium
GGCCTCGATGGTGGGCGTTTTTCCCGTATCCGCTGTCTTTCCCAGCGGGGTCCTGATGGAGAAAAAGGTCTCCACGAATCCGTGCGTGGCGGGCACCAACCGCCATATGCCCCAACTCGCCACAGCCAGAACCAACAGCAGCACGAAAACTACGGTCCATCCTTTCACACGAGCGGATTTTTGTCGTGATGGAAGTGAGTCGGACTCGGCCATTTTCTGGTCTTCAAGATTGTCCTTGAGGGAGGCGGCTTTCTTTTGTTTTACCGTTTTGGCCGACGGTTTTTTGCCGTCGCTATGTGTGGCCATGGGAATCGTCCCTTTCTACTGCTACGCCCCGCTACCGTCGCCATCATCGTTGCGGTCGGCGTCAAGAACCGCCAGAAGCGATTCCTGGTCTGGCTGCGAGGCAATACGTATGGTGCGCCATGGAATCTCGCTCAGAGCATCGGATACCGCCTGGCTCAGAGCGTAGACGGCCACCCGTTCACAAGCCGAAGCAAGACCAGCCTCAACCGCGAGCGTAACAAAGGCGGCCGCGGTACGGGGAGAAAAAAACAGGGCCAGATCAAGACTGCCTCCGGCAAGGCCGTCTTTCGCCGGAAGCGGCAATTCAGACGCTATTTCTGCCTCGTAGAGAGACTCGCGGACCACCGTGAACCCCTTTTCCCGCAAACGTCCGGCAAGGTCTCCGGCAAGCCGGGTGCCCGCCGCATGGTAAAGAACACCTGTCTCAGGGTCGAGGTTGTCCGATACCAGCCGCACTAGGTCCTTCACGCTACCGCTAGCGCTTCCCACGGTGGTAAATCCCAGTCCGGAGGCGGCCCGCGCGGTAGCGTCGCCTACTGCATAAACTGGCAGGTTCCGGTTGTCTGTAGCCGCCGCCAGGGCACGCGCGCCGTTGGCGCTAGTCAGTAGTAAGGCTTGGGCACCGTCCAGTTGGGGAACCACCCCGGCGCGGCGACGGATGGAAAGCAAGGGTGCAAGAACGGGGACAAACCCCCTTTGCTGCAGTTCCCGGGCCAGTTCCTCAGCATCTTCCCGAGGTCGTGTGATAAGTACCTGCATGGGTTCAGTCTCCATCGAAGAAGCCGGGCCCGGCCTCGCGCAAAAGTTCCCTCCCGGCTTGTTTGCCCAGTTCCCGCGCTGCGACAATCCCATCACAGCGCGCAAGACTGCGCGACACACGGAGTAAGCGGCTGCCGTCGGGGCGGGCCACGAGGCCTCGCAGGGTCAAGCTTTCCTTGCCTTCATATTCGGCCAAAGCCGCGATGGGGGTACGGCAGGAACCATCCAGCGCTGTCAGCAGAGCGCGTTCAGCGGCGACACAGACTTCGCTCTGGTAGTGGTTTAGAGGCGCCAGCAGATCTCTAACGGTAGTGTCATCCTCCCGACATTCAATACCGATGGCGCCCTGGGCCACGGCAGGCAACATATAATCCACCGGAAGAATGGCGGTGATATTGTCCTCCAGCCCCAGCCGTTTGAGCCCCGCAAGGGCGAGGAGGGTGGCGGCGGCTACACCTTCCTCCAGCTTGCGCAGCCGGGTCTGTATGTTTCCGCGGAGGGCTTCCACCCTCAGGTCGGGCCGCAAGTTTCTGATTTGGGCCTGGCGACGCAGACTCGCGGTTCCCACCACCGCGCCTTGCGGCAGTTTCTCTATGGTGGCGGCCTGGCTGGAGATAAAAGCATCGCGCGGGTCCTCGCGGGGCAGGATACAGGAGATGACGATCCCGTCGGGCAGAAAGGTAGGCACATCTTTCATGGAATGCACCGCCATATGGATGTGGCCGTCGCCGAGCGCTTCCTCGATTTCCTTGGTGAATAGTCCCTTGCCCCCGATATCGGTCAAGGGTTGGTCCAAGAAGCGGTCACCAGAGGTCTTGATAACGGTGATTTCCACTGCCCCGGGTTCGGAGAGATGGGGATGAGCGCGAGCGAGATAGTTGTGCATCATCTCCGTCTGGGCCAGAGCCAGGGGCGAACCGCGAGTGCCTATGCGTAGTTGCGGGGTAGATGCCATGAATCCTGTGTAGCGCCACGGGCGCATATGTTAAAGAACTTACTTGAGGCTTCCTTATAACCGGGACTGGTTTTAGAGGACACAAAGAGGATAATAGAGTGTTGTGGTCCCACTCCTTCTTTGCCTTCCAGGCTACCCCTCGTATTATTCGCGCTGTCACATATGATCGTTCTCGGTATAGAAACCAGTTGCGATGAAACCGCCGCCGCGGTGGTGGACAGTGACCGTCATGTTCTGGGTGAGGCGCTACTCTCACAGGCTGAGGAGCACCGTCCCTACGGTGGCGTGGTTCCAGAAATTGCCGCCCGCTCGCACCTTGACCATATAGATCGGTTAGTGGCGACCGCCATGGACCAGGCTGGAATAGGCTATGACGACCTTGATGGTGTAGCCGTAACTGCTGGGCCGGGCCTCATCGGTGGGCTCATCGTCGGCGTCATGTGTGCCAAGGCCATCGCCCTAGCGGCGGGAAAACCCTTTCTAGCCGTTAATCATTTGGAAGGACATGCCCTCTCAGTGCGGTTGGTAGAGGATGTGGAATTCCCCTACCTGCTGTTACTGATTTCTGGCGGCCATTGCCAGTTAGTGATCGTGGAAGAAGTGGGGCGCTATCACAGGCTGGGCACCACCTTAGACGACGCTGCCGGAGAGGCCTTCGACAAGACAGCGAAGGTGCTGGGGTTAGGCTATCCCGGCGGCCCGGCGGTGGAAGCAAAAGCCCACAAGGGCGACGCTGGGCGTTTTGACCTGCCGCGCCCGCTTGCAGGCCGTGAAGGATGCGACTTTTCCTTTTCTGGACTCAAGACGGCCGTGCGCCGCATCGCTGACGGGTTTCCACCAGATGAGACCCGCCCGCAGGACGTGGCTGATCTGTGTGCCGGGTTCCAGGCTGCCGTAGGCGACGTGCTGGTGGATCGCTGCCGCCATGCCATTAAACCGTTTCGCCTTTGCAGCGAAGGAGGAAAAAGCCTGGTCTTTGCCGGGGGCGTAGCGGCCAACGAATATCTGTGCGGACGACTGGAGATGCTAGCCGGGGAAGAAGGCCTGCTCTTATTCTACCCGCCGCCACAGCTGTGTACCGACAATGCGGCCATGATCGCCTGGGCAGGAATGGAGCGGCTACAGAGGGACATGACAGACGGCCTCGACTTTGCCCCGCGGCCACGTTGGCCGCTTGGCTAGTGACTGTGTGAGAAGAACCGTGGTTATTTGAATAGCAACAGAGGCCCTCTTGCCCATTATTAGTTTTCAGAGGCATAACTGAGCCATGAAAATAGAATCAATCGCAATTATCGGCGCCGGCGCCTGGGGCACTGCGCTAGCCACCGTGGCGCTACGAGCCGGGAGGAAAGTGACCATATGGGCCTATGAACCTGAAACCGCCAGAGCCATCAATAGCCACCACGAAAACACGGCGTTTCTGCCCGGCATCCCACTGGATGAAAGTATTCACGCTACCCATGACTTACACCGGGCCGCTGATGCCGACGCGGTATTTCTAGCCACCCCGGCGCAGCACCTCAGAGCGACGACACAAGCACTAGCTCCTGCCTTACCACCCCGCACGCCCGCCATTATCTGCGCCAAGGGGATTGAAAGCAGGAGTGGTTGTCTGATGAGCGAGGTGGTCCACGAAGCCCTTCCCAAGGCGCCTCTTGCGGTGCTGGCGGGGCCCACCTTCGCCGCCGAGGTAGCCCGCGAACAGCCCGCCGCCGTCACACTGGCCTGCGCCGATGCGGAAACCGGTGAAGCACTAATATCGGCGCTGGGAACCCGGCATTTCCGTCCCTATCTTTCCAAAGACGTAACCGCCTGCGAGATCGGTGGTGCGGTGAAGAACGTGCTGGCCGTCGCCAGCGGCATCGTCATTGGCCGCGGAATGGGCGAGAACGCGCGGGCAGCTCTGGTAACCCGGGGCATGGCCGAAATGGTGCGGCTGGGTACGGCTAAGGGAGCTCAGGCCGTTTCCATGATGGGACTGAGCGGGTTCGGCGATCTTCTTCTTACCTGTACTAGCGCCCAGTCGCGCAACATGTCGTTAGGCATCCAACTTGGCGAAGGCGGTGCTCTGGAGGATATTCTTGGCCACCTCAATACGGTGGCGGAAGGCGTCTTCACAGCGGCCCCAGTGGTTTCTCTAGCTCGCCGCATCGGCGTAGAGATGCCCATATGTGAAGCGGTTGATCAGGTTCTTAATCATGGTGCCGACATTAACAAAACCATTGCTGGGCTTCTGAATCGCCCTTTCACAAACGAGGCGGGAAATCCGTGAGCTTTACCCCTAAGGCCCTGTTTGTTCTTTGCAAAGCTTCGGCTTTTTCCGTTTTCGCCGTCATATTCTTTCTCCAATATTAGTAATATTTTTTTAAGAGAGGGGTGTTGCCTATGCTGTTCGTCATGACCTGTCTCGACAAGCCCAATCACAGTCACGTACGTGCCGAAAACCGTGAAGACCACTTGGGTTACCTCGACGCTCTTGGCAGCGCGCTTGTCACCGCCGGACCCCTATTGAGCGATGACGGGGAAACCCCTGAGGGCAGTGTTTTGATTGTGGATTTCGAAGACCGCGAAGCGGCGGAGGGTTTCGCTACGGGTGATCCCTATAACAAAGCAGGGCTATTCGAGCGTGTCGAAATACGACGTTGGAAACAGATATTTCCTAAAGCTGGCTGAGCAGCGCCGAAAGTCCTGAACATGCGCTGCTTGCCACGGCCGAGGGTTTTTGGCGATAATCGGCTCCATGTCCTATAGTATCGGCTCTCCCTTCACACCGTTCATGACAGTCAAACAGGTCGTGATGGCAGTAGAATTTTGGAAGGTAATCACACCATGTCGGAGAGCAAAACCTACCCTGTGACGGAATCCCTGAAGGCATCTGCCTGGATCGACGAGGAAACCTATTTTAAGGAATACGAACGCTCCCTCAACGATCCTGAGGATTTCTGGGCGGAGCAGGGGAATCGGCTCGACTGGATCCGTCCCTTTACACGTGTCAAGGATGTTTCCTTTTCCGGCGATGTTCACGTCAAGTGGTTCAACGATGGCACCATCAACGCCTGCCATAACTGTCTCGATCGCCATCTCGAGGCACGCGGCGATCAGACCGCCATAATCTGGGAAGGAGACGATCCCAACGAAAGCAAGCACATCACCTATCGGGAACTACACGAACAGGTGTGCCGCTTTGCCAATGCTCTGAAATCCGTGGGAGCCCAGAAGGGCGATCGCATCACAATCTACATGCCAATGATCCCGGAAGCCACGGTGGCTATGCTAGCCTGCGCTCGTATCGGTGCCATACATTCTGTGGTGTTTGGCGGGTTCTCGCCGGATGCCCTGGCCGGGCGCATTCAGGATTGCAACTCCAACATCATTGTCACTGCCGATGAAGGGTTGCGTGGCAGCCGCAAGATTCCGCTGAAAACCAATGTGGACAAGGCCCTGGAAAATTGCCCCACTATCAAGACTGCGGTGGTGGTACGCCGCACCGGGGCAACGATCCCCATGAAGGAAGGCCGCGACATCTGGTATCACGAAATCTGCGAGGCCGCAGACAGCGCCTGCAAGCCGGAGGAAATGAACGCCGAAGACCCATTGTTTATCCTTTATACCTCAGGTTCTACAGGAAAACCCAAAGGGGTGCTGCACACTACCGGCGGTTACATGGTCTATGTCTCGCTTACCCACAAACTGGTTTTCGATTATCACGATGGCGACATCTACTGGTGCACCGCTGACGTGGGCTGGGTTACTGGCCACAGTTATATCGTTTATGGGCCACTGGCCAACGGCGCCACCACCTTGATGTTCGAAGGGGTACCCAATTACCCTGATGCCTCGCGCTTATGGCAGGTTGTGGACAAACACAAGGTCACCATCTTCTACACCGCCCCCACGGCGATCCGGGCGCTAATGCGCGGAGGCAACGCGCCGGTGAAAAAGACTTCCCGTTCGTCATTGCGAATTCTGGCAACGGTGGGTGAACCCATAAACCCGGAGGCCTGGGACTGGTACTACCAGGTGGTGGGCGAAGAGAGGTGCCCCGTCATCGACACTTGGTGGCAGACCGAGACTGGGGGCATCCTCATCACCCCCCTTCCCGGTGCCACACCCCTCAAACCCGGCGCGGCTACACGACCTTTCTTTGGTGTCAAGCCAGTCATCGTAGACAATGACGGCAACGAACTGGAAGGCCCCTGCGAAGGGAACCTATGCATGGCCGATGCTTGGCCGGGTATGATGCGTACCGTCTTCCGCGATCATCCTCGCTTCATTCAGACTTACTTTTCTACCTATGAAGGCCTTTATTTCAGTGGCGACGGCTGCCGCCGCGACGAGGACGGCTATTACTGGATTACCGGGCGGGTGGACGACGTGATCAACGTGTCGGGCCACCGTATGGGCACGGCGGAAGTAGAAAGTGCGCTGGTGGGCCACAAGCATGTAGCCGAGGCGGCAGTGGTGGGCTTTCCCCACGACATCAAGGGCCAGGGCATTTTTGCATATGTTACCTTGATGGAGAGGGAATCGCCGTCAGAGGAACTGCACGGGGATTTGGTGGCCTGGGTGCGCAACGAAATTGGCCCCATCGCCACGCCAGATATCATCCAGTGGGCACCAGGGCTTCCCAAGACGCGGTCAGGCAAAATCATGCGGCGTATCCTGCGTAAGATTGCTGCCAAAGAATACGACAATCTTGGGGATACCTCTACCCTCGCTGATCCCAGTGTAGTGGACAACCTAATCGAACACCGCAAAAACTTGGGCTGAAGAACACGCCTTCCAGCCCAGAAAACGGCTACCGTCTAAAAATCTACGCAACGCCCCTTACGCTCCCAGTCGCCGTAACGGGTCGGTTCAGGTCCGTCGGGACCGCAGGTCTCGACGTGTCTGGTGTCTTGTTGCAGCAGTGTATCTTTCTTCTCTTTGGGCGGCGGAGTGACTGCTCTTGTGTTGCCCTGTCCCCGGGGAAGGATTCTGTGTTCGCGGTAAAGGGAGTCTTTCTCTTCCGCTTTTTCCGGAGAATTGCTTCGAGAGGTTCTGTTAGGCTGAAATATCTCTTTCGTCGCCATAAAGAGCCTTTTCGGGAAGTGCGTTCAGCAAGTAAGCTTTTTGTTTTTCTGTTCTTCAGCCTATCCCCGGAGCACGCTCCAACCAAATAAAAATAGTTTGATGGCGGCGCCCATAAGACAAAAAGAATCACAGAACCAGTCGCAAGCAGCCCCTTCTCCGTGCCGCATCGCCCCGGATCTCGTCACCGCAGAGGGCTATCTCAAAACCCTTCCCTGCCACTTTCCATATCAAGGAGGTATGGACGGTTTTTGCGCCACCAGATTCGAAAAAACCAAAAAGTGAAAATCCAGTTTTGGAAGGCTTAAATCTTTGGCCTCCGCGCCTCTTTCCTTGCCACATTTCCGGCAAACTGGTAGGAGAGAATCTATGCAGAAACAGGTCCGTATGGCGCCTATCGAAACAGAGAGGCAGGAAGCAATAAGGCCTCGGAAACGCTCCAGATCTCTTGTTGGTCGTCGTACCCGGCCTCAACTCTCCGACCTTCTGCTGTTGCTGAGCGCTTTTCTGCGCCGCATTATCTATAGAACCCCACTTTATTCTCTCTCCCTTCTGGGCCACGCACCTACGGTCATAACTGTCACTCCGCCCGACCCTTTGCCCGGAGACGCAACGCGGGGGAGGACTATTCTTGAGGGAGAATTTACCTTCGCTGGAGAGTCCGTTTTTGGCGATGATTCCCTCTGGTCACCGTCTGGTGTTAGCGATTTATGGATGGAGGAACTGCACGGGTTCTCCTGGATCAATGATCTTCACGTGGTGGGGTCCAACGCCGCGCGTCTGCGCGCCCGCGCTCTGGTCACGGACTGGATCATCCATCACGGTCGCTGGAGCTCTATAGCTTGGCGCAGCGACGTGCTGGGTGTCCGCATTGCCGCGTGGCTTGGGCGCTATGAATTTTTTTGCGCCAGCGCCGACGAAGTATTCCGTGAAAAATTTTTCACTAGTCTTAACCGGCAGGTCAAGCACCTAGCCCGTACAGCCATCAGAGAAACCGATGGTGCACACCGGTTTTTTGCTATCAAGGGACTAGTCTATGCTGGAGTCTGTCTGCCCAATGGGAAAGAAACACTAGCCAAGGGGTTACAGTTTCTCGGACAGGAAATCCAGTGTCAGATTCTTGCCGATGGCTGTCATCGTGAACGTAGTTCGCGACTGCAACTTGTGCTTTTACGGCTGTTTATAGATATACGCGCCACCCTGATCGCGGGCAAACAGGAAGTTCCCACCACCCTGCAATCAGCCATTGACCGCATGGCTCCCATGCTTCGTTTCTTCCGTCACGGCGATGGCGGACTAGCCCTGTTCAACGATTCCACCGAAAGCGAAAGCTGGCTTGTGGATATGGAGCTCACCCGCGCCGACGCCAGTGGTAAACCCTTGTCCACTGCTCCCCATAGTGGCTTTCAGCGTCTTCATGTGAATCGATCGCTGGTGATCCTCGATGCCGGCCCGCCCACCCTTTCAGTCTCCGACGAACATGCCCATGCTGGCACACTCAGTTTTGAAATGAGTGTGGGAAAGGAACGGATGATCGTCAATTGTGGGGCCTATACTGGCAGAAATGTGAACTGGCGTTACGCCTGCCGCACTTCTGCGGCCCATTCCACTCTGATTTTGGAAGATACCAATTCCACGGAAATTCTCACCAACGGTCATCTGAACGTGGACGACATGACCGTCACCAGCCGCCGCGAAGAAGAGGATGGAAACATTTGGATCGAAGCCAGCCATGACGGGTACGAACATCTTTACGGCGTTATTCACCGGCGACGCCTTTATCTTGCCAGCAGCGGCGAGGATTTTCGGGGCGAAGATTCGCTGATCCACACTTCGCCTCGGTGTAACGCCAATTCAGAAAACCGGCTTTTCATCCTTCGTTTTCACCTCCATCCTCAGGTCCGCGCCTCGCTTCTTCATAATCGGGCCACGGTTATCATGCGCCTCCCCTCGGGGGAGGGATGGCAGTTGCGCACCAGTGGAGGAAAACTTGGAATCAACGAAAGTGTTTATCTAGGCATTCCTGGTGAGACCAAACACTGTGAACAGATCACCATCAATGCTCGGATGGCGAATGAGGATGCCAGTTCTGAAACTACTGTGAAATGGGCTTTCTCAAGGATCACCGACACGTAGTGACAAGGCCCGAGGATTATCGGGACACTTCGTTCTGGCTGTGTCCAAATTGTTATGAAGTTGGAACTATAGATTCCAGCGCCGTACCCCTTCGGGTAGGTTAATATGGCGCCATAGACCCTTGATGTCGGCCACCAAGCCGCCAGAAGCAACCATTCTGGCAAAACTCTCAGTGGTAAAATTACCGTAGAGATCGTGGGCCACAGCTCCCACCACGCAGTCATAGGCGCCGTCTCCCCTCATTTTGGAAATATCTTCTTCGGCGCATAAGTCCACGCCGTAGAGTTTTTTGGCCTCCGTAGCGTCGGCCAGGGGATCGTGGACAGTCACGTCATGGCCCAAGTCCCTGAGATGGCGGATGACGTCGATGACTTTGGAGTTGCGCAGGTCAGGCACGTTTTCTTTGAAGGTGAGGCCAAACACCAAAATACGCGCAGTTTTATCTTTACTGTCCTTATCCTCCTTATCCTCCTGGCGTAGGACAGAATTAATGCGTTTTGCGATGAAGCGACCCATGCCGTCATTAATACGCCGCCCGGCGAGAATGATCTCCGGGTTGTGCCCGGCCTCCTTCGCACAATGAGCCAGATAGAAGGGGTCGACTCCGATACAGTGCCCACCTACAAGGCCCGGTTTAAAAGGAAGAAAATTCCATTTGGTCATAGCTACATCCAACACGTCCTGGACCGAGAGGCCGAGGTTCTGGAAAATTTGGGCCACTTCGTTGATGAAGGCGATGTTGATGTCGCGCTGGGCGTTTTCGATGACCTTGGCAGCTTCAGCGGTTTTAATGTTTCGGGCAGCAAAAACACCGCCCCGGGTGACATTGCCGTAGATTTCCTCCAGCTTCGCTGTGACCTCTGGCGTTTGGCCAGCAACGATTTTGGTAATCTCGTCTACCCGGTGTTCTCTGTCACCGGGATTAACACGTTCTGGCGAATAGCCAAGGAAGAAATCGCGACCACAGACAAGGCCTGATGCCGTGGCCAGTTCAGTGCCGCATACTTCTTCGGTCACGCCCGGATAGACAGTGCTTTCAAAAACTACCACGGCGCCCTTGGCCATAACATTTCCAACGGTCTGACAAGCGGCACGCAGAGCCGAAAGATCGGGTTCGCTGGCTTCGTTCACGGGGGTTGGCACGGTGACAATATAAACGTCCTGTCCTGCCAAAACGCCAGGATCGTCGCTGAACTCCACGGCGCATGGGTCAAGGTCAGAAGAAGAGACTTCGTTGGTGTGGTCATGCCCCTGCCGTAATTCAGCAAGGCGTCCGCCGTCCACATCATATCCGATGACCAGGTAATGCCTGGACAGAACCACGGCCAGCGGCAAGCCTACATAGCCCAGTCCTATAACGCAGATTTTCAACACGGCCTCCCGGTTCCCGGTCTCACAGGCCCACCCCCTCTAGCTTTACCGTTGTCTTTTGTCAATTCGCGGAAACTTATCCCGGCGAGCAGCGGCGGAAAGAACGCCGCTTTCGCTTTCTTACTTTCCTCCACCGAGAGTATAATTCTAGTTCATGACATGGACCTCTGTCCCGTTCCTTTCGCTAGCTGTTTTCTCCGTCGTCTTTGCTGCTGTTTTCATAGGCAGCGGCAGACTGGTGAGTTTCCTAAGGCAACGGGAAGTTCTTGACCACCCCAATAAACGCAGCAGCCATCTGGCACCAACTCCACGCGGCGGCGGCATTGCAGTGATAGGAGTAATTCTTCCGGTATGGGCAGGCGTGGGCTGGTTTGCACCCCAAATATTCACCCATCCGTCTACGGTCTCTTTCTCCAGTCTGGTGCTGGTTCTCTTCTGTGCCTTGGGACTGGCGGTAATATCCTGGCTTGATGATCTGAGAGGTTTGACGCCCATATTCCGGCTCATTCTCCAGTTCACCGTTGCGATCGCGGGCCTCTACGCTCTGCCGCCTGGGCCTTCTGGCGAGGCACTAGTCTTTCAGGGGCTTCTTCCCGCCATCGCCGATCATGTGGTAGCGGCTTTGATCTGGGTATGGTTTCTTAATCTTTTCAATTTCATGGATGGTATCGATGGCATTACCGGTGTCGAAGCGGCCTCGGTGGGGAGCGGGGTCTTTCTGGTAGCCCTGTTTGCCGGCGGAATCCAAGACTGGGCTTTTTTCGGACTGAGCGCGGCAGCCGCGGCTTGCGGTTTTCTTTGTTGGAATTGGAATCCTGCCAAGCTTTTCATAGGCGACGTAGGCAGCGTACCCTTGGGATTTCTATTGGGCTGGCTACTGCTCGGATTAACCACTACGGGATACTGGGCACCGGCGGTGATCCTGCCGCTCTATTACTTGGCCGACGCCACCCTCACCCTTGGTCTGCGGCTCCTGCGTGGCGAAAAGGTGTGGCAAGCCCACAGGCAGCATTTCTATCAACGTGCGGTGCAGGCGGGCGCCAGCCATGCCAAAGTCTGCCGTCTTGTGGGGGTAGCGAATCTGGGTCTACTCCTTCTTGCTGTGGCTACCATTTTAGAGTTTTCCTCAAACGTACCGTTACTGTGCATCGCCGCGGCGGCTCTTGTGGTGGCTGGACTCATGGCGCGGCTGAAAAACCCCGGGGCGGGGCAGAACTGCAGCGGTGGAGCGCCACGTTGAGAACACAACGCCGTCGCAAAGGTCGGGATCATCGAACTTCGGCGAAGCTCTCGGTTGTGCTTTATGTTGTGCCGTTTTAGGGTCCGAGAATGGTTTTGCGATTGTTCCATTTCAACCGTGCCCGCGCCGTTCTCTTCCATGACACCGTCATGGCGTCCTTATCCTTTCCCCTGTCCCTCTACCTGCGCGTGGGCGATTCGATCCAGTACTACCACCAATCACTTTTGTTGCACGGTACTATTATCTTTGCTGTGGTGTGTTCCCTGGTTTTTTCTTTTGCCGGCATGTACCGGGGCATATGGCGCTATGCCTCATTGAACGACCTGCAGGCCATTACCAAGGGTGTGACTCTTTCTCTGCTCGTATTCCTGCCTCTGATGTTCCTTGCAACCCGGCTAGATGGCCTCCCGCGAAGCACCATCTTCATCAACTGGTTCGTGCTCATGGCCCTGCTCGGTGGGCCGCGGTTCATCTATCGCGTATTCAAAGACCGGCGTCTCGAAAACGTACTCGCCCGTGTCGACTATTCACGTATCCCCGTACTTCTTGTGGGAGCCGGAGATGCAACGGATCAGTTCCTTCGCGCTCTTGCCCGCGATACAGAATCCCCCTACCGGGTTCTGGGGATGCTGTCGGAAAAACCGTCGCGCTTGGGTCGCGAGATCCACGGCGTAGCGGTAATGGGCCTCGTAGACGATCTGAAAGACGTGGTGGTACAGTTGAAGAAAAGCGGGGTGCCGCCACAACGGTTGATTATCACCAAGGATGATCTTGACGGCGCGGTAGTGGATAAACTCCTCGACCAGGCCGAAGCACTTGGCCTAACACTAGCCCGGCTGCCCCGGCTCAGCGATCTCAAGAGCGGGGTGAGTGAACCTCTGGAAACCAAGCCGGTGGCCATCGAGGACCTTCTGGGCCGCCCCCAGGCGGTTCTCAACCGCCGCGCCATGGAGACGCTGATCAAGGACAAGCCGGTGCTGATCACAGGCGCAGGAGGTACCATCGGCAGCGAACTGACACGCCAGATTTGCGCACTGGGGCCCGCCCGAATTACCCTGCTCGACAATAGCGAATTCCAGCTCTACAGCATTGATCTTGAGATAGCCACAGACCATCCGGAGTTGCCCCGCAGCGCCGTCATCTGCGACGTGCGTGACCACAAACGGTTGGACGAAATAATGGCTACGGAAACCTCGGCTCTAGTCTTTCACGCAGCAGCGCTCAAGCACGTCCCCATGGTGGAAGCAAATCCCTGCGAAGGAATTCTCACCAACGTGATCGGTTCGCGCAATGTTGCGGATGCCTGTGTCAAGGCCAAGGCGGAGATGATGGTTCAGATCTCCACCGACAAAGCCGTAAGCCCCACCAGCGTCATGGGCGCCAGCAAACGTCTCGCGGAAAGTTACTGCCAGTCTCTGGACCTCGGGCCGAGTTCCGGACGTACGTCCACGCTGTTTGTGACCGTGCGTTTCGGCAATGTACTGGGTTCCACCGGTTCGGTGGTGCCATTGTTCCAAAAGCAACTGGCCGAGGGTGGCCCCCTGACCGTGACCCATCCCGACATGGAGCGCTATTTCATGACCACGCGGGAGGCGGTAGAACTGGTTCTTCAGGCTTCCGCCCTTGCTGACCAGAAGGTCAACCTTCCCAGAAATGGTGGCATCTTCGTCCTCGATATGGGTGAGCCAGTGCGTATTCTCGACCTCGCCCGGCAGATTATCCGTCTTGCCGGGCTGAAACCAGACAAGGATGTGCAGATCGAATTCGCCGGCGTGCGGCCGGGCGAAAAGCTGCGTGAGGAGTTGTTTCATGGGTCTGAGCCACTGGTGGCTACTGAATTCGAAGGTATCCTCCTCGCCACACAGCGCACAGTGGATCACGTGGATCACGGAGTCCTGCTGCGTGCCATAAGCAAGCTGGAAGAACTGGCACGTGCCGGCAAGACAGAGAAAGCAATGGAAACGCTGGCCCGGCTGGTCCCCGATTACCGTACCGTCAGCGAAACGGAAACTCTACCATCCCCAGCTCAGGCCTCCCAGTCATGACCCGCCCCCCTCATCCCTCCATCAAACATCGAAGAGACGCATGACCGAAATTTCTGAGGTTCCTGTCACCCGTGCTTTGATTTCTGTTTCCGACAAGACG
>JASLYJ010000026.1 GCA_030739855.1 Alphaproteobacteria bacterium
ATAGTCTCGTCATAGACCTGTTTTATCTCCAGGGCGTGCTGGGGAAGGACCGTTTCGTTGAGATCGGCCAGAATGGCGCGCACGCCTTTCATGGCTTCGATCACATTGGCGCCGGTCTCGCGGGTGACGTTGAGGGCAATGGCCGGTTCGCCAAGATGGCGGATCACCGCCTGGGGTTCCTTGTAATCGAAGCGGACCTGGGAAATATCGCCCACCGTAACCCGCGCCACGCGTCCCGTCGCAGAGTCTTCGAAACTGCGGAGGATGATGGAACGGACCGTATCCAGCGTGTTGAGTTCACCCTCTGTTCGAACCACATAGCGGCGCTTTCCTTCCTCTACGTCGCCTGCCGAGATAGAGGCGTTGGCCTGGCGCAGGGTCTGGACGATCTCGGGCACGGTAAGGCGGTACCGGGCCATGAGCTCGGGATCGACGATGACCCGGATTTCCCTCTCACTGCCGCCGTAGACATTGGAGTTGGCGACGCCGGGCACTCTTTCGAGCCTGTCCTGGATGATGTCCTCGACAAAATCGCCGTAGCTGTGGATGTCGCGGGTATTCCCCGGCTGGCGTTTGAGAACGATCCAGGCGATGGGGGAATCATCGTTGCCGGCGGTATTCAGAGTCGGCTTGTCGGTCTCGTCGGGGTATGTCTCCACCTGGTCCAGGCGGTTGCCCACCAGAAGTAGTGCCCGGTTCATATTCTGGCCCACGTTGAACTCAAGGGTGATTGATCCACGGCTGTCCTCGGAGCGGCTCGACATTTCCACCAGGCCCTCCAGGCCCTTAAGCTTTTCTTCCTGGCGGTTGACGATCTCGCGTTCAACTTCTGCTGGGGCCGCCCCGCCCCATAAGGTGCTAATCGAGATAACGGGTTTGCGGACATCCGGGGCGAGCTGAATGGGAATCATTTCCAGGGCCACCAGGCCGAATGTCACCACCATTAATACCGCAGCGACAACGGCGATGGGCCGGTCGATAGCAATACGGATGAGGTTCATTTAAGGGATGCTCTCGAACTGGACTTTCTGTCCGGGCTGAAGGCGTTCATTGCCACGGATCACTACTAGATCACCTGCCGCAAGGCCATTGATAACCTCAAAACGGTTGCCCACAGCCAAGCCTAGCTTTACGGGACTGATCTGTACGCTTTGATCGTCTGTCACCACGTATACAAGATTCTGTCCCTTACGGGTTATCACGGCATCTTTGGAAACGGTAGCGGCTTCACGGGCTTCGCCCTTGGGTAGGTGCAGCACGACGGTTTCATTGGCTGCTAGTCTGCTGGCTCCCATCCCTGAGCCGAGAGTAAAGCGTACGGCACGGGTTCGAGTGCGGGGGTTCTCATCGGGCACTATGGCTCTGACGTGAGCGGTGTAGGTTTCTCGGTGCTCCAGATCAAACTTGATTTCCTTGTCAAGGGAAAGACTGGGGATATGAACGGCGGGGACGTCGGCCTCGATTTCCCAAAGGCTGTCATTAATTAGTGTGACGACGGAATCGCCCACGTCTAGATAGGCGCCAATCGCAGTATGGCGCTGGGATACGACGCCGTCATAGGGGGCGCGAATAAGGGCATTGTAGAGGTTAATTTCGGCCAGTTTTAAATTGGCTTGGGCGCGTTTAAGGTCGGCCCCGGCTTCTGCCTTCTCACTTTCAAGGCGGATCACGTCCTGGCGTTTGTCATCATAACGGGCTTTTGAGAAGGCCGCGGAGTTTTTCAATATTTCCAGCCGCTTGAATTCCTGCCTGACAAGCGCCAGCCTGGCTTGGACTGTTTTCTCTGCTGCCGCGTTTTTTGCCACTTCCGCCTCGGAGAGATTGCGAGAGGCTCTCAGTTCGTCGTCTACGATTTTCGCCAGTATGTCTCCTTTCTTCACGCGGTCTCCAACGTCCACGTTCAGCATACCCACCGGTCCGTTAATCCGGGCGGCCACCTCGCCAGACTGCCGCTCCACTAGACGGCCGATAACGGGAGCCGTTTGTAACAGGGGTTTAATCGTTATCTTGTCCACTCCTACAGAGGCCGGAGGGGCCTTGCCGGATTCGTCCTGCGCTACCACTTGGGGGGCAAAAAGCCATGCCAGTATTATCGTGGTGGCAAAGGTCAGGGAGTATGTTCCTGGGGCTTCCATGGCTCTTTTTTAAAAGAACTTTCAGTGGGGTTCGGTCACTATACATACTCGGAGACATCCCCGAAACATTCCCCGGTGCTTCTTTTTGTTCCATGCCGGCACCTGGTTTCCCTCTCTCACATAATATCTCCGAAGGATATCACCTACAGGACATTACCGGGGTCGCGTGATAGAATCGCTGTCGTTTTCATTTCACAAGACCACCTCTATGACCACGCTTCTTTTTTTCCATCCCGCCTTCCTGGAGCATGACACAGGCGCTGGCCATCCGGAAAGCCCGGAACGGCTGCGTGCTATCATGAAAGCATTGGAAGCAGACAGTTTTGTTGCCATTGAGAGGCGTGAGGCGCCTAGGGCCAACGAGGAACAGCTGCGATTGGTTCATTCGGAATCACATGTGTCGCAGGTTTTCTCCGCCATTCCCAATACAGGCTATGTGGGGCTGGATATGGATACCACTGTCTCCCCTGGCAGCGGCGAGGCTGCCTTGCGCGCGGTAGGAGCCGTCTGTGCTGCGGTGGATGCGATTATGTCGGGAGAGGGTGACAACGCCTTCTGTGCCGTGCGTCCTCCGGGCCATCATGCAGAGCCCATGCGGAGCATGGGTTTCTGCCTGTTCAACAATATCGCCGTCGGGGCGCTTCATGCGCGTGCCGCCCACGGGCTGAAAAAGGTTGCCGTTATTGATTTTGATGTTCATCACGGCAACGGTACAGAGAGCGTTTTCCGGAATGATGCGGACCTGTTCTATGCCTCCACCCATCAATCGCCCCACTATCCCGGTACCGGCGCGAAGAAAGACCGTGGTGTGGGTAATATCTTCAATGAACCACTGCAGGCCGGGGACGGGGGGGAGGCATTCCGTGCCGCATATGACGATGTGATCTTGTCGGCGCTTGATGCCTTTGTGCCTAATTTCGTGTTCATTTCCGCCGGTTTTGATGCCCATGCCGACGACCCCTTGGCGTCTCTGGAACTTTATGAGGAGGATTACGCTTGGGTAACGTCGGAAATAATGAATATCGCCTCCCGGCACTGTTCAGGGCGGGTCGTTTCTGCTCTTGAGGGGGGCTATAATTTGTCTGCACTCGCTGGCAGTGTGGGTGTTCATATCAAGGCCTTGATGGGGGAAAGCTGAAGGGTTTTCTGCCCGGGCTTGCTCCGTTTTGCAGCGGCGCTTAAACTTGCCCGGTCTTCGACTGAGGAAACGTCATGGCTACTGCCGATTCCAAAAATCCAATCCCCAAAGATATTGCCAATCTGAGCTTTGAGGATGCTTTAAAAGAGCTTGATGATATTGTCCAGACTCTCGAAAGCGGCGAAGGGGGGCTCGATGCGGCAATTCGTTCATACGAGCGTGGCGTAGCGTTGAAACAGCATTGCGAGGCCAAGCTTCAGGAAGCCCAGGCACGGATTGAAAAAGTGGTTTCCAGCCCTGACGGGAGTATTAACCTGGAGCCCTCCGAGACTGACTGAGGGTATGTTTTGAATCATCTTGAAAACGCCCTGAAGAAAACTGCCAGGGCGGTTACGAATGAGGTTGAGCGTCTGCTTCCAAAAGGCGACGGCTTGGATTCACGGCTTTTCGAGGCCATGAGCTACGCTATTCTTGCCGGAGGCAAGCGCTTGCGTCCCTTCCTTGTCGTGACCTCGTCACAGCTCTTTAATGTGTTACCCAACAGCGCCCTTCGTGTGGCCGCTGCAGTTGAAATGGCGCATACCTATTCCCTGATTCATGATGATTTACCGGCCATGGACAATGACGATCTTCGGCGGGGCAAGCTTACCTGTCATATCAAGTTTGATGAGGCCACAGCGATCCTCGCGGGAGATGGTCTTATAACCCTTGCCTTCGGCATTCTAGGAGACGAAAAAACCCATTCCGATGCCGAGGTGCGGTGCCGCCTTATCACATCTCTTGCCGGCTCTGCCGGAGGACGAGGCATGGTGGGTGGCCAGATGATCGATCTGGCGGCTGAGAACGAGGGGCTGGACATTGGTGCCATTACAAGACTGCAGCGCATGAAGACAGGTGAACTGATCGCCTTTTCCTGTACAGCCGGGGCGATTCTGGGAAAAGCACCAGAACAGGCCTATGACGCGCTTCACGGCTATGCCCATGATCTCGGACTTGCCTTCCAGATCACGGATGACTTACTAGACACGCTGGGGAATGAAGAGAATCTTGGTAAACGCGCGGGAAAAGATGCAGAGGCGGGCAAGGCTACTTTCGTGTCGATCCTCGGGGCGGACAGGGCCCGGGAACAGGCAAATATGCTGGCCGACCAGGCTATTGCCCATCTTGAAATGTTTGACGAAAAGGCTGATGTTCTCAGAGAGATTGCCCGCTTTGTGGTAGAGCGTCAAAATTAACGGGGAAGACGGGGGCTAAGGTACGCCATCTGCCATGGGCAAGCCCGGTAAAATCAGACTCGATCAATTGCTTGTAGAACGCGGTTTGGCAGAAAGCCGCACCCGCGCCCGGAGTCTGATCATGTTGGGAAAGGTTTTTTCCAGGGAGGCCCGACTCGACAAGCCTGGCCAGTCTCTTTCTCCGGATACAGTGATCGAGTTACGGTCTTCGGATTACCCCTGGGTGTCGCGCGGTGGAGTGAAGCTGGCCTGTGCCCTAGAGGTGTTTTCCATCGATCCTCAAGGGTGTGTGTGCCTTGACGTTGGCGCTTCTACCGGCGGCTTCACCCACGTGCTTCTGGAAAAGGAAGCGGCAAGGGTCTACGCAGTGGATGTGGGCCGTACCCAGCTGGCCTGGGAACTGCGCAACGAGCCGCGTGTGGTGGTTCTGGAGCGAACCAATGCCCGTTATCTTACACGGGATCAAATCCCCGAACCGGTGGATCTCATCGTCTGTGACGCCAGTTTTATCGGTCTGGAGACTCTGCTTCCCGCACCACTATCCCTGGCAGCGGGGAAGGCGGTTCTGGTGGCGCTCATTAAGCCGCAGTTCGAAGTGGGCAAAGGGCGCGTGGGAAAAGGTGGGGTGGTGAGTGATCCTGCTCTTCATAAGGAAGTCTGTGCGCGGATTACGGCCTGGCTTTCAGAGTGTTCTGGATGGATGGTTCAGGGGGTCTGCGACAGCCCCATTCTGGGCGCTGAGGGCAACAGGGAATTTTTTATTGCGGCGCGCTATAAGACGTAGGGAATATTGTCGAATTTACCCTAGCCGCACTGGGCCTTGTGGCGCAGCAGGTGGTCGGCTAGCACCAGCGCTAGCATGGCCTCGCCGATGGGTACGGCGCGGATGCCCACACAGAAATCGTGACGACCTTTGGTGGCGACCTCCACATTCCTGCCCTTTGCGCTGACACTTTGCTGGGGGATGCGGATGGAACTCGTCGGCTTCACCACGAAGCGCACAACGATGTCCTGACCGCTAGAAATGCCCCCTAGAGTGCCGCCGGCGTTGTTGGTCAGGAACACCGTTTTCCCGCTTTTACACCGCATTTCGTCAGCGTTCTCTTCGCCTGAGAGAGCGGCTGCCGCGAATCCGGCACCGATTTCCACACCCTTGACTGCAGGGATGCTCATCATTGCCTTAGCGATGTCGGCGTCCAGCTTGTCGTAGACCGGCTCGCCCAGCCCAGCCATGACGCCGCTGGCTACCACCTCGATGACGGCGCCGGTGGACGAGCCTCGCTTGCGCACGGAGTCAAGAAACGCCTCCCACTCCTTTGCTGTTCGCGCATCGGGGCAGAAGAAGGGGTTTTTCTCAGTCTGGCTCCATCTCCAGCGGTTGCGGCTCACCTTGTGGGGGCCCATTTGTATGAGTGCACCGCGAATTCTCACCTTTTTGCCCAGAATCTTGCGGGCGATAGCGCTTGCAGCCACCCGCATGGCCGTCTCGCGGGCCGAGGCGCGGCCGCTGCCACGATAGTCGCGCAGCCCGTATTTCCTGTCATAGGTGAAATCGGCGTGGCCGGGGCGATAGGTTCCCGCGATGTTCGCGTAATCCTTCGCCCGCGTGTCGAAGTTGGCGATCTGGAGCGCCACTGGAGTGCCCGTAGTCTTACCTGCGAACACGCCGGAAAGGATCGTCACCTTATCGGGTTCTTTACGTTGGGTGATAAAGCGCGATTGTCCGGGACGTCGCCTGTCCAGCCAGGGCTGGATATCGGTTTCCGACAGGGCCAGCCCGGGAGGCACGCCGTCTACCACGCAGCCGATGACTGGTCCATGGCTTTCACCCCAGGTGGTGAGGCGGAAAAGGTGGCCAAAGCTGTTGCCGGGCATAAGTAGTTCCGTCCTTGGTCGTGTATTCTAGACCGTGGTGATATCGGGGGCGTCCACCGCCTTCATGCCTACCACATGATAACCGCTGTCGGTGTGAAGGATTTCGCCGGTAACGCCTGACGACAAGTCGCTAAGAAGATAAAGGGCGCTGCCCCCCACATCATCGAGATTGGTATTGCGGCGCAGGGGAGCGTTCAACTCGCTCCATTTGAGAATATAGCGGAAATCCCCAATTCCAGAAGCCGCCAGCGTTTTGATAGGCCCGGCGGAGATGGCGTTGACGCGGATATTGTCCTTACCCAGGTCCATGGCCAGGTAGCGGACACTAGCTTCTAGGGCCGCCTTTGCCACCCCCATCACGTTGTAATGGGGCACGACGCGTTCCGCTCCGTAATAGCTGAGCGTCAACAAACTACCGCCGTTGGGCATGAGAGCACTGGCGTGGCGGCAGGTGGCGGTGAAGGAGTAGCAGGAAATATCCAGACTGCGCTGAAAATTTTCCCGGCTGGTGTCCATATATTTTCCTTTTAGCTCCTCCTTGTCGGAATAAGCGATGGCGTGAACCACGAAATCCAGCTCTTCCCAACTTTTTCTTAGAGACGAAAAGACCTCTTTAATGGCACCTTCCCCGTTCACGTCGCAGGGCAGGACTATGTTCGAGCCCACGGATTCGGCCAGCGGCCGGACGCGTTTTTCCAAGGCACCACCCTGAAAAGTGAAAGCCAATTCGGCACCGTGGTCACCCAGGGTTTTGGCAATTCCCCAAGCAAGGGAGCGGTCGTTGGCGACCCCCATGATCAGGCCCCTTTTGCCTGCCATGAAGGAGGTTTTTTTTGTCATCAAACTCCCCTGCAGCCCAGAAATAATCAACGAATGGCCTGCATCCTACACGAAAGTTCGGGTGCGTTCAAAGCCGGGACATGGATGCGAGGCATCAGAGAGTTGACCATTACGTGGCAGGGGGGCAAAGGCAAATGGCGATGGCTGGAGACCACCATTTGCTTTTCTCCTGAGATAACCAAGCCTTGGTTCTATCGGACAGAGGTGGCGATGTGGCCTCTAGTTAAGAATGCGCCAGGAGCCGTCCGGCTGACGGCAGGCAGTCCCATACGCCTGTTCTGTCTTTCCACCTACAGTGATGGTCTGCTGGAATTCTCGGCAGTAATCGCCGTTGGTATCGTAGCCATCACGTTTAGCGGTAACAGTGCCGCTGTGACCGGTATCGGGGTTATTCCAGGCGATGGTTTCACCGATGGGAGCCGATTGCGCCTGGGTGTGGGCCTGTGCAGCTTTCATTTTATCCACTTCGTCCAGTGAATGGCCGATGTTACCGCCCACCAGAGCGCCGAGAAGAGCGCCACCTGCAGTGGCCGCCAACTGACCAGTTCCACTTCCGACTTTCGAACCGAGATAACCACCAAGTGCGGCGCCGCCCAGCGTGCCAAGGAATTCCTTGCTACCCTTATCGTTGAATTCCTGACAGGCACCCAAGGCGAAGACCACAATAACGGCGTGGATAATCGAGTATGTCTTATTCATTTCCTGAGCCTCTGGAATAGGATCGTTCATAGGGCTCACGGCTTGGATATGGTAAAAACGGTTGCCGATATCGCCGTGGGTCATGCTACTGGTTGTAAATATTCTCGTAAAGCACCCAAGGGAAGGAATCTTAATCTGGAGAAGCTAACGAAAACGTAGTGGATGCCATTGTACCCGCTAAATGTGAAGAAAATATGGCCTTTAAAAACAGCTGTCTATGAACAAAAAAAGTGACCCCATCCGCCTCTTTCAAAAGTATTTCGAGGCAGCAAGTAAAAGTGAATCCATCGACGCCACGGCCTTTGCTCTGGCTACGGCGGATGTGGACGGCGCGCCCTCGGTGCGGATGCTCCTCCTCAAAGAGGTGGACGCGGGCGGGTTCGTTTTCTGGACTAATCTGGAAAGCCGCAAGGGCAAGGAACTGCAGGCTAATCCCAAGGCCGCCATGTGTTTTTACTGGGACACTATCGATATTCAGGTGCGCATTGAAGGAACGGTGACGCCAGTGACCCCGGAAGAGGCAGATGCTTATTTTGCGACTAGGTCGAGGATGAGCCAGGTCGGGACCTGGGCCTCCGATCAGTCACGCCCGTTACAAGGGATGCTGGCGCTGGAGAAGCGGGTTGCCAAATTTACAGCTAAGTACGCAACTGGCCTGGTGCCCCGCCCGCCTTATTGGTCGGGGTTCCGTCTTGTGCCGACACACATCGAGTTCTGGCACCGCCGTTCATTCCGTCTTCACGAAAGGATCGTGTATGATCTGGAAGGTGACGGTTGGAAAAGGGGACACGTCTATCCTTGAGACGGAATACATGACAGACGGCGATTCAACTGAAAGACGCAAGTCACGGTTGATGCGGCTTGCAACCTTTGCTGCCGTCTTGACTGCGGTATTGCTGGTGGGCGCTAAGTTCGCCACTTGGCTTTATACCGATTCGGTGAGCATCCTTTCTTCGCTGGTAGATTCGCTTCTCGATACTCTAGCGTCGCTGGCAAACCTTTTCGCCGTACATCATGCTCTGAGGCCGGCCGACCAGGGACACCGCTTCGGCCACGGCAAGGCTGAGCCCCTGGCAGGGCTTGCGCAGTCGGCATTCATCGTGGGCTCGTCCATCTTCCTACTTTTCGAAGTAGGCAGCCACTTCTTCAATCCCAGGCCCATTGAACACGGCATGATAGGTATCGGCATGATGGTGTTCTCTATCATTGCCACCTCTATCCTGATTTCATTTCAGCGCTATGTGATCCGGGTTACCGGCTCTGTCGCTATTTCTGCCGATAGGCTTCATTACACCGGCGATATTCTGCTCAACGCCAGTGTTATCTTGGCAATTCTTCTGTCGATGAATCTTGGCTGGAACTACGCTGATCCTATCGTAGGCGGTGCCATTGCGCTCTATATTCTTTACAGCGCGTTGAGGATTGGGCGCCGTGCGTTGCATATTCTCATGGACCATGAGTTGCCAGATGAGGATCGCGTACGCATCGCAGAAATCGCCCTGGCCCATCCTCAAGTTCGCGATATGCACGATCTCCGCACCCGTTCCTCAGGGTTACATAGTTTCATCCAATTACATCTGGAAATGGACGGGGGGATCACCTTACATCGCGCCCATGAAATTGCGGAACAGGTAATGAGAGATATCCGCGCGTATTTTCCCAATGCCGAAGTTCTTATCCATGAGGATCCGGAGGGTATCGAGGAAGAGCGGGCGATATTTGGCGAGTAGCTTTTCCGCATCATGATCGCTTTCACCAAAGACGAGAACCAGGCCGCTTAACGTAACCCATAGCCGTTTCCGGCAGATGCTGTTCAGCGGGGTGACGTGGCACATGCTTACCGATACCTCAGTGTCGGTTCTCATAGCTCACCAGGAATGGGCCCCTTTTTCTAGCGGATAGGGAGGCGGCCTTCAGGCCGCTTTCTTAATATTGAGCCGTCCCCACACGTCCACCATGGCGCCCACCAACCGGTCCACCATGGCATCGGTATGAAGGGGCGAGGGAGTAAAGCGCAGGCGCTCGGTGCCGCGTGGTACGGTTGGAAAATTGATGGGCTGGACGTAGACACGATGACGGGTCAGCAATTCGTCGCTAGCCTGTTTGCACAGCTTGGCATCTCCCACCATCACCGGAACGATGTGGCTGTCGCCGGGGATGACAGGGATTCCTGCTTCACCGAACAGGCATTTCAGCCGTGCCGCCCGATCGAATAGCCCTTCGCGCTCTGTGGTGGAGTGTTTCAGGTGGTGGATGGCGGCGAAGGCGCCGGCGGCAATGGCCGGGGGCAAGGAAGTGGTGAAAATGAACCCGGTGGCGAAGCTACGGACGAAATCCACCAAGTTTTCCGAGGCCGTGATATAGCCGCCGATAGTGCCGAACGCTTTGGCTAGTGTCCCCTGAATAATGTCTACCTGTTCCATGACGCCTTCGCGTTCGGCTACGCCGCCGCCTCGGTCCCCGTACATGCCCACGGCGTGAACCTCGTCAAGGAAGGTAAGGGCATTGTAGCGTTTGGCCAGTTCCACGACTTCCCGGATGGGACCAAAATCGCCGTCCATGGAATAGACGGACTCGAATACGATGATCTTGGGGCGATCGGCGTCTTCCTGTTTCAGCAGTTCCTCCAGATGAGCCAGATCATTGTGGCGGAAAATCTTTTTTTCCGCCTTTGAAAAGCGGATGCCCTGGATCATAGAGGCATGGTTCATTTCGTCAGAGAGCAGCACGCAATCGGGCAACCGTGAGCCAAGCGTACTTAAAGTTGCCTCATTGGCCATGAAGCCGGAGTTGAATAGCAATGCAGCTTTTTTGCGATGGAGGTAACAAAGCTCGCGCTCCAGAAGCACGTGATAATGATTAGTGCCGGAAATATTGCGAGTGCCTCCCGCGCCGGCGCCGACGCGGGCAATAGCGTCTCTCATGGCGTTGATGACCTTGGGGTTCTGGCCCATGCCGAGATAGTCGTTGCTGCACCAGACGGTGACTTCCTCCACCTTGTCGCCGCGATAGTTATTGGCCAGGGGAAACTGCCCGGCCTTGCGTTCAAGGTCGGCGAAGACGCGATAGCGGTCCTCTGATTTAAGGCCATCCAGCGTATCGGCAAAGAACTGTTCGTAATCCATAGGGCTCTGTTCTATCTCGTGTCTATCTCGGGGCTCAGGGATACAAAGACCTATCATAACGCTGGGGAAAAAGCTCTTGAAAGTCCAGAATGATGTGGGCGGACAGGGCTATACTAGCCCCGTCAAACGCATGGTATATATAAAAGTTCCAGGAAAGGGTCCACAGATGCCTCCACGCTTTTAGCTGGGTGGTTACAGGCTGTTCCAGACAAGGATACATGTCTTATATCCCGTGTTATCCACAAAGCTTTCCACAGGGTGCACACAGGTTTTCCACAGGATTATCCCCAACTGAAAAGGCTGCGATTAGTCTCTACCGTAGATGTCCTCGAGCCGTTCGATGTCATCCTCGCCGAGATAGTCTCCCGACTGCACCTCGATCAGGAGGAGCGG
>JASLYJ010000027.1 GCA_030739855.1 Alphaproteobacteria bacterium
ATTCCGGGGAGACAAGCGAGATCAACGATATTGTCTCCTATACGCGGCGTTTCCGCATTCCGCTGGTGGTTATTACGGCGGGACAAGGCAGCTCCTTGGCCGAAGCCGCCGACATCGCCCTGATCACGCCGGAATTCGAGGAAGCCTGCTCCTTAGGTCTAGCCCCCACCACATCCACCACCGTGATGCTGGCCCTGGGCGACGCACTGGCCGTGGCCCTACTTAACCGCAGGGGGTTTTCCACCGACGAATTTCATGTCCTGCACCCTCTGGGCCGTCTCGGCACCAAGCTGGTCCGGGTCGAGGATCTCATGCACCGTGGCGATGAAGTTCCTCTCATAGATTTAGGAACTCTCATGCCGGAAGCGCTTCTAGCCATGACTAACAAACGGTTTGGATGTGTAGGCATTGTCGGTAGCACGGGGTGTCTGTCCGGCGTCATCACCGATGGTGACCTGCGGCGTCACATGAATCCTGACCTGCTGAATAAGACCACTGACGATGTCATGACCACGGATCCCAAAACGATCCCACCCCATGCTCTGGCGGCCGAGGCGCTTGAAATCATGAACAGTGGGCGCATAACAAGTCTGTTCGTGGTGGAAGAAGAATTGCCCATAGGCATTATCCATATCCATGACTGCCTGCGGGCGGGTATTGTGTGAGCGGGTGCGCACATGGCCAAACCCCCTTTTCTTCCCATTCCCGAGAGTATCCGCCCCATAGAGCGTATCGAGCCTGTGGGTGGTGAAAGGCTAGCCGGCACCGAGAAGACGCCGGGCCACGAAGCCGCGCGCACCCCTCCCCATTTTTCGCACCAGACCCCAACAATACGCCGCTACTCTAGCTACATCCGCTTGATGAAACTCCTACTTCCAGCGACCGCAGCAGCGCTGCTTGGTCTTGTGGTAACGTGGCCCCAGATCCAGTCGGTGCCGACCCGTTTCACCATGGGCTTTGCCAATATTGGCGACAGCCTCGATAAAAAGCCACGCATGATCCACGCTCGGTTCACTGGTTCCGACACAAAGGGGAGGCCCTATTCCCTGACCGCTGAAAACGTCTCCCAGGTTAGTGATACCTCCGAGATTGTTGCCCTTGACCGCCCCCAGGCTGACTTTACTCTCGCCAACGGCTCCTGGGTGGTGCTGTCATCCTTAAGCGGCATTTACAGCGAGAACACGAAAATTCTGGGGCTCCGCGAATCGGTTAACCTGTTTCACGATTTGGGTTATGAATTTCATACCTCCAGCGCCGATATAGACCTCTCATCGAGAACTGCCTCCGGCGGCACCCCCATCACCGGCCAGGGCCCCTTTGGCCAGGTTTATTCCCAGGGGTTTAGGATCCTTGACGAGGGAAGCAAAATCATCTTCACCGGAAAAACAAAGTTGGTCATTTTCGCCGCTGCTTTGGAAGGTTCTAAATGACCCGATCCACAAGTTGTTTTTTCCACCCCATCACTCTCCGTTTTTTCTTGCCCCGCGTCCCGAATATCTGGGGCTGGAAATCATGGAAAAAACACCTGATACCCGCTTGGGTAGGGTGTCTCCTGCTGTTCACGTTTCCCGCCCTCCCAGCGGCGACTCAGTCTCTTGAAGGGCTTGTCGGAGATTCAAATGTGCCAGTGGAAATTTACGCCGACGAGGGAATCGAATGGCTTCAGGAAAAACAGGTCTACATAGCCCGTGGAAAAGCGCGGGCCGTACGCGGTGGCGTAACCTTGGATGCCGATGTGCTGACGGCCCATTACCGATCCACTGGAGAAAGTGGCACCGATATCTGGCGACTGGACGCTGATAGTAATGTGACAATCCGCGATTCATCCTCCGTGATCCATGCCGACAGGGGGATTTTCTACGTAGCCAAGGGTATCCTTGTGCTTACCGGCCGCAACCTAAGGTTGGAAACCGGGAAGAGCGTCGTCACCGCCCGCGATAGTATGGAATACTGGCAGTTAAAGGACATGGCCGTTGCCCGTGGTAACGCCCGTGTGGTAAATGAGAACCGACGGATAGACGCCGATGTGCTGACGGCCTACTTCCACAAAGTTCCCGGCAAAGGCTCTGGACTGCAGCGGGTTGAGGCTTTCGGCGATGTGAAGATCAAAACGCCCAAGGAAACCATCACAAGCGAAAAAGGCAATTACGATACGGTAACGGGCATCGTATCAATATCCGGATCGGTTGAAATCCTTCGCGACGGTAATCAATTGGCCGGAGAATACGGGGAAGTAAACTTGAATACCGACGTCAGTCGGCTTTTGGGCGCTCCGCCCGGCGGCAGTAAGAAGGGACGCGTTCGTGGTGTACTTTCCCCCAAAAAGGAGACGAAAATTGAACCCAAAAAGACGACTCCACCGCAATGACTGAGCATCCGCCATATACCAGTGGCCCTGGCAACCAGCCTAACGATGGGGACCTCAGGGAACCGGACAGCTCTCATATTGACAGCCATATGACCCAGCTCACCGAGGGAGACAGCCAAGGACCGCAGCTGGTAGCCAGCAACAATGGCCTGGTCGCCATCAACCTGGGAAAACATTTCAAGAAACGTCCCATCCTTCGCGGCGTCAGCCTTTCAGTCCAGCGCGGCGAGGTGGTGGGGCTCCTGGGCCC
The DNA here is from genome assembly GCA_030739855.1 of Alphaproteobacteria bacterium. Classification (GTDB taxonomy): domain Bacteria; phylum Pseudomonadota; class Alphaproteobacteria; order UBA11136; family UBA11136; genus UBA11136. The sequence goes on from JASLYJ010000027.1 coordinate 2,619, forward strand.
CAACGGCGCTGGAAAAACCACCACATTTTACATCATTACTGGACTTCTCTCATCGGAATACGGAACCATTTTTATGGACGGCGAAGACGTTACTCTCCTGCCAATGTATCGCCGGGCGCGTCTTGGAATTGGCTATCTTCCCCAGGAGGCTTCCATCTTTCGGGGGCTAAACGTGGAGGACAATATCCGCGCTATTCTTGAAGTGGTGGAACCAGCCCATGAAAAACGCGAAGCCGAGCTGGATTCCCTTCTCGCCGAATTTTCCATTACCCATCTCAGGCGGACACCAACCCTTGCCCTTTCCGGGGGCGAGCGCCGTCGAGTAGAAATCGCCCGCTGTCTTGCCTCAAACCCCAAATTCATCCTGCTCGACGAACCTCTGGCGGGAATTGATCCTATTGCCGTTAGCGAAATTCGCGATCTCGTCTCGAATCTTAAAGACCGCGGCATCGGTGTCTTAATAACGGACCACAACGTGCGGGAAACTTTGGATGTGGTTGATCGTGCCTATATTCTTCATGATGGAATGGTGTTGATGGAAGGTGAACCCTCCGAAATCGTTATTCACCGAGAGGTGCGTCGTGTGTATCTCGGAGATAATTTCAGTCTTTAGCTGAATTCCTGGCGCCAGAAAATGGCATTCACTCCAAGGCTTGATCTTAAACAGAGTCAGAATCTTGTCATGACGCCGCAGTTGCAGCAGGCGATCAAGCTGCTGCAACTTCCCAATCTAGAGCTTTTCGACTTCGTTGAGAAAGAGCTGGAAGCAAACCCCATGCTCGAACGTGAAAACGCCGACAGCCCTGAAAAGGGCGGCGACAGCAATCAGGATTACCGGGATACCGAAGCGGGCAACAATGAGCAAGAGACCTCCACCTCGGTCACAAACGGCGCATTGGAGACGGCTGCCGTCGACATGGTGGACTACGCTGATGGCGACACTCTGCCCGGTCAGGATAACGCTCCCCTCGATACTGATTATGAAAACCTGTGGTCCAGTAACAGTCTCGAGGAGGGCCGCGAAGCTAGATCCGAGCCCGTGGAATCGCCGATTACCGAGGCTTTTTCATCTTGGGGATCGGGGGGAGGTTCCGATTTTTCTACCTCGGATTTTAACATTGAACAAACAACCGCGCAGGAGATCAGCCTGCGCGACCATTTATTAAACCAGTTAACTATGGATGTAAGTAATCAGGAAAACCGGCTAATCGGTCTGCATCTAATAGATATGCTCAATGAAGCCGGATACCTGTCTGGTGATCTTGAAGTAATTTCCGACACTCTAGACTGCCCTATCAAGCGGGTGGGGGGGGTTTTAGACCAGCTTCGCCGCTTCGATCCCCCCGGTATTTTCGCCCGCGACCTTGCCGATTGTCTAACCCTACAGTTACGCGATCGCAATCGTCTTGACCCGGCCATGCGGGCCCTACTCGCCAATCTCGACCTACTAGGCAAGCACGACATGAAAGGCCTGATGAAGGTATGCGCCGTGGATGAGGGGGATCTTATCGAGATGGTGGCGGAAATCCGGGCACTCAATCCTAAGCCGGGGCTGTCCTTCGATCATGACGTGGCGCAGACCATCACCCCGGACGTGCTTATGCGGGTCAATCCCAAGGGCGGCTGGACTATCGAGCTCAACAGCGAGACCCTGCCTCGCGTCTTGGTTAACAATACCTATTACGCGAAACTCAGCCGCAATACCCAGAACAAGAAAGAGATGGACTATATCGCTGAATGCTACAATTCGGCGAACTGGCTGGTGAAGTCCCTCCATCAGCGGGCGACGACGATCCTCAGGGTAACCACCGAGATCGTCCGCCAGCAGGACGGGTTTTTCACCCACGGCATCCAGCATCTCAAGCCCCTTATATTACAGGACATTGCCGAAGCTCTCGATGTGCATGAAAGCACTGTGAGCCGCGTCACGGCGAATAAATACATCGCTACGCCGCGAGGAAATTACGAGTTGAAATACTTCTTCACTACTGCAATTTCCGGTGTTTCGGGGGAGGAACCACATTCGGCGGAAGCCATACGCCACCGCATCAAAACCCTAATCGACAACGAAGAACCGAAGGAATTACTCTCCGATGACAAAATCGTCGAAATTTTGAAGTTGGAAGGTGTTGATATCGCCCGGCGAACCGTCTCTAAATACCGGGAAACCATGCATATTTCCTCATCTATCCAGCGGCGGCGTGAAAAAAATACAGGTCTTTAGCTGTTGCAGAAACCGATCCGAACTCTCTGTGTTGCACAACCGCCAGAAGGCTGTCTTGACTCCCCACCCCGGCGCCACTACCTTGCCGCCGCTCAGTTGACCATGAATGACTGAGACAGTCGGCATCTGGACAAGTAAACGCATCTTTCCTGTTTAAAAACATACGGCGTAACACATGAAGCTTTCCATAAAAGGCAAGCAACTTGATGTGGGTGATTCCTTGAAGGCCCATGTCGTTTCTTCTCTCGAAAACAGGGTCGAGAAATATTTCAATAGTGCCCTAGAAGGGGTGGTTCATTTCTCGCGTGAGGGCCAGTCTTTTCGGGCCGATATTGCCGTCCATATAGCGCACAATATCCTTATACAAAGCCATTCTCTAGCCTCCGACCCCTACGGCGCCTTTGACAGCGCCAACAGCAAAGTGGCGACCCAGCTCCGCCGCCATAAACGCCGCCTGCACGACCGCAAACGTGGCAAACGCGAAATGGACGACGTCTAAAGGGTATGGAAATCTCCGACCTGGTCTCACCCGAGAGCATCGTTCCCAAATTACGGGCGCGCAGCAAGAAACAGGCGCTTCAGAAACTCTCCAAGCGTTTGGCAGCCATCGTCCACCAGGACGAGGGAATCATCTTCGACGTGCTTCTGGAAAGGGAAAAACTGGGCACCACGGGTGTAGGCACGGGGATTGCTATTCCCCACGGCAAGCTGCCTGGCCTAGATACACTTCACGGCATGTTCGCCCGTCTGGAGAGCCCCATTGATTTCGAAGCCATCGACGAGCAGCCAGTGGATCTGATCTTTTTGTTGCTGGCGCCGGAATCGGCTGGCGCAGACCATCTCAAAGCCTTGGCGCGAATCTCACGTCTGCTGCGTGACAGCGGTGCCTGTGAAAACCTCCGCCGGGCTGAAAGTTCCGACGACATTTATTCTCTACTCACCAAGACATCCGTTAGCGCGTAATTCCCAGCCGCGGAGGGGGGGTAATGCTGGCGTGGAAGAGACGTAGGAATTAGGGGCCGCGCAAAAAGGTTAGTGGACGTTCACCAACTCCATGCCGCTCTGATGCACAGCAGCGAAGGCTAGGTCAGGGTCGTCGAAAACGCCCAGCTGCCACCCGTCGGCGGAATGGACCGAATACAAGGTGCCCTTCTCATGAACCACGGGGCGGATATAGGCAGCACCTTGGGCACCAAAGGTAAACAGGTCCTGAGGTGATATGGCGTGTAATTCTTCTTTTCCAGTCATGATTTCAGCCCTTTTCAGGGGAAGCGTCCTAGGACGCTTCCCTTTTCTGGTTCACATCGATAACTGAAGCTTCGCCTTTGGTGCTGGCATCATCGGTAGTTCCATTCGCGATGTCGATAGTGCGGCTCTGGCTTTTCTTTTCGGGCCGGAATAGATCAATATGCAGTAGGCCGTTATCCAGAGAAGCGGACGTCACCTCGATTCCTTCGGCGAGGACAAAACTACGCTGGAACTGACGTGCGGCGATGCCGCGGTGATGATAGGTGTGGGTTTCGTCATCCTCCTGCTTACCGTGAATGATCAGTTGATTGTCCTCCACGGAAACGTGCAGGTCGTCCGTAGAAAACCCCGCTACGGCAAGAGTAATTTTCAGCTTGTTGTCATCGGTTTGTTCGATGTTGTAGGGCGGATAGCCATCACTGGAGGCCCTGGAAATGCGATCCAGAGCGCGCTCGAAATGGTCGAAACCCAACAGTAGAGGGCTGTCGAATAGAGAAAGACGTGTCATGTCGTAAGCTCCTCTGGCAAATGAGCGAGATACGCGCCGGGCCCTTTCAGAGGCGCCCAGAACAGCGTCGACCGTCATACAGACCGGCCATAGGGGTCATATGTGTGGTCTTTTGCCAATTTCAAGATGGCCTGAAACCCTTCTTGTCCTCCGTGAGAAGAGCCATAATGACGCCATCGACAAAGGGAGGCTTCGGCTTTTCTAGACCTTCCTAGAAAGGCCCCATTCATTCAAAATGAATGAACAAGAGAGTAGAATATGTGCAAGGTAATCCCATTCTGGGATTACCTTGATGTTTCACAGAAGTGGTGTCTTCCTTGTCGAGGCAGTCTCACCCGCTACGCTTTGACGCTTTTCCATTTTTAATAAACAAAAGGACCCGCAGGAAGAATGCGGGTCCTTTTTCAAAGACACATTCCGTGGGGGAGGGTAATAACCATGGGATGAGCCTTCGGGGTTGTTTGCGTATGGTGCCGGAAGGTTACTTCGTCTAGCCGGAGAAGGCGTCGAACACCAATTCCTTCAGGGAACCGTCTTTCGCTTTATAAGCGAATTCATAGGTGAGGTCCTCGCGGTTAAAGTACACTCGGATCATAAGCACATAGTCGTCACGCGCTTTGACCGCGCTATAGATCCTGCCGATGGGGTAACGATTACCAGCATAATGAGCATACTCTTTGCTCCTCATGGCGTATTCGTCGGCGTAGGAGCCAAAGCCCAAAATAAGGGTACTTAGGACCGAGGCCGCATAGATCAACTTCTTCATTTCTCTTCTCCTTCCCCCCCGCCTGTTGGATTTTTTCGGTTGGAAACGTCTTTTGAGAAAAGATGTTTCCAACCATGTGTTGACGGGAATGTAATGAGGAAGTACTAAGTTGTAAAATTAATATATTGCATAGCAATAATCATTTAAATGAATTTAGCCCTTATAGATCTCAATCTCTTGGTGGTCTTTGACGCAATCATGCGGGAACGCAACGTAACCCGTGCCGGCAAACGACTGGGCCTAACCCAATCTGCGATGAGCAATGCCCTGAACCGGCTGCGTCATCTGGTCAAGGATGACCTCTTCGTGCGCGGGCCCGGAGGCATGATGCCCACCACCCGTGCCCTAGAGCTCGGCCCGGTCTTGCGCCAAGCCATGAACATAGTGGAGACGGCCTTTGATCCCGTTGTTTTCAATCCATCGACAGCCACCCAGACCTTTAATCTATCCATGGCCGACTACGTAGCATCCTTGATCCTGCCGCGTCTTATGAGCCGTCTGGAAGAAGTAGCCCCCAACGTGGATATTCGTGTTCGCCACAATGATTATGTGTCAGGGTTCGACTTTCTGGACGCCAACGAAGTTGATTTCATCGTCGGGGCCATCGTCGGCGGCGACCCTGGATATCCCGAGCGCTTCAGAAGCCTGCCCTTGTTTACTGAAACCTACGTATGCGTCATGCGCAACGACCATCCTCTGGCTGGTCACAATATCACACTCGACGAATTTGTAGCGGCCAACCACCTTCTTGTGACCATCACCGGCGAGGCCACCGGCATCGCCGACCGCATGCTCGAAAAGCGAGGACTCAAGCGGCGTATTCCAATGACTTGCAACCACTTCCTAGTAGCCCCATTGATCATCGAACATTCAGATCTTATCATTACCCTAGCCAAGCGCATGGCCGAACGCTTCACCAATATCAATAACCTCCGCGTCATGCCGGTCCCCATGGAACTCGACTCGGTGGAGATCACGCTATTGTGGCATGGCCGTGAACACGACCATCCGGCCTATGTGTGGATGCGTGGACTTCTGGTGGATATCTGCAAGGACATCTAGGGCGAGAACGATACCACGGAACTGGACTTATAAAGAACCTAGTGCTCCAGCGTTAAAATCACCTCGAAGAAGGGGGGCCACAGGTCACTTTAGGTCCTTCATCCTGTGGAATAGGAAACCGGAAAGGGCACCGAGAAAGACCCAGAATACTCCCGCCGTTACCAAGACAGCCACCACATAAGGGGACACCAGTTCCGGTGGTGCCATGTCGCCGTAGGTATCTGGCTGAGGTACATCAATGAGATGCGGCAGCGCTAGCAGAGCTACTCCCAACACCTTGATAATGTCTTTGCGGTGAAAAACCAGCAGCGCCAAACCAGTGGCGGTGGCCGCCACCGTACCGAACCACCAGATCTGGCGATCGTGGAGTAGGGCGGCCGTGCTGCCTGGAGGTTCCGGCGGCAAGCCGAGAGATGGCGCCAAGTGAAAGACGGCGAAACCGGCCAGGCCCCACAACATACCACGCCGCCAGTCTACATCACTAGAAAGCGCGTAACAGGCCGTCAGTAGCAAGGCAAAGGCGGTGGCCGTCAGAACATTTGTGAGAACTGTATAGAGGGTCCTCTCTAGCCCTTCCTCAGGCGCCCAGACCCTAGTTACGGCGATACCGTTCTCATGACGGTGACCGGACGCAGGCACATCATGATGGTGCGCCGTGGCTACCGTTCCCGTAGTTTTACCTGATGTTTCGTGGGTTTCGGCTTCAAGGATCAGAGGAACGACTCGGATCGCCTGCAGCCCGGATACCAGAACACCGGCGAGCGCCCCCGCGATCACCGCAGAGGCCAGAATTTGCCTCAACATGATATGGCCTCCCGCGTCTAGTGGCAGGGGAAGGCGAAGGCGTGGCGGCCGTCATGAGCGGCATTGTGCAGCACCTGGGGGCCGGCGAAGCCGACGCCATAGAGCATAAACACGCCCAGAAGTGCCGCCACCAGCACCGGCACGGCCTTGGCCGCGGGAGACAGTGACTCCGTGGAGGGGAGGGTTTTAACAGAAGGAATATGACGCATAACGGTGTCTCCAAAGAAAAGCGGTTACCGAGCAAAGCGTCATCGCAGTCAAGGAAGATGGAACCGTATCCCCTTTGCCCCACCGGGTTTGCCCGTCCGAAGGGATCGCGCTGACGAACACGATGGCAGGTCTCCTAGCTTGCCGAATCGTCATCCGCCTCCCAGCCTTCCCAGAGGCCCTACAGGCCTTCCAGTGGCGCTCAGCGGAGTGAACTTGCCGCCCACAGTTGCGGGAACAACCGCGGAATTGGGCCAAGAGAGTTGTTCTCCCCGCAGGACCCTACCGCGTTCCCCTTTTATCCCCAAACCACGAGGACCATCGTGGACCCAATGTAGCCATGGGTGGAAGCGTTTACAAGTAAGAGAAAAGCCGTCTCCATAAACGTTTCCTCTCCCGCGTTGCCGTGCAGGCGTTAAAATGTCTTCTGCCAGCTCACCGTGGAGAAAAAGTCGGCTTCAAGCTGAGGGCCCTCAATCATCTGGTGAATAGGCAGCCCGCCCTCGATAGACAGCCGGTGCCCCGCCAAGTGGCCGTGTTGCACAATGAAATTGAGCCCAAGAACGACGTCAGCTCACTGCCCGCCTTGCAAGAAACTCTTTGTCACAAGCAGTTCATAAGCAACGCTGTAAAAACCTTTATTTCTGGTATCATGGTACAACATGTCGCTGTGACGAATGGAAAGAATCCAGCCCTTGACCCATACCATCGCTCTTGTAGACGATGATCAGAATATCCTGACCTCACTTTCCCTGGCGCTGGAGGCGGAGGGGTTCGCTGTGCGCAGCTATTCCAACGGTGCCGAGGCCCTGTCAGCCCTGACCGCGCGTCCCGTCGACCTGGTGCTTCTGGACATCAAGATGCCGCGCATGAACGGCGTGGAAATGCTGGCCCAGCTGCGGCGGCATTCCAACGTTCCGGTCATCTTTCTCACATCCAAGGACGAAGAAGAAGACGAGCTGGAGGGCCTGCGTTCAGGCGCCGACGACTACATCAAGAAGCCCTTTTCCCAGAGTCTTCTCATCGAACGGATGCGGGTTCTGTTACGGCGCAACGAGATCGCCGCCGGGGTGGAGACGGATGTGATCGCGCGCGGTGAGCTGGTCCTGGATTCAACTTGCCACGTGTGTACCTGGAAGGGCGAGGCGGTGCCCCTGACGGTGACGGAATTCCTCATCCTGAAGTCCCTGGCTCTACGTCCCGGCCATGTAAAAACTAGGGATCAACTGATGGACGCAGCCTATGGCGAACACATCTGTGTAGACGACAGGACCATCGACAGCCACATCAAGCGGCTGCGCAGGAAATTCCACCGCATAGACGAGGATTTCGGACAGATCGAGACCCTCTATGGCATCGGATACCGCTACAATGCCGACTGACCTCTCCGGACCTTTCCCGTAGGCGTAAAGATAAGGGGTGGGAAACCGCGCCATGACGGAAAATACGGACAATTCAGGCCTGCGAACATTAGACCGCGACGTCGGGACGGAGCCGCTGGTACGTAAGCGGGGGCTCAAGTCGCCCCTGACGCGGCGCATCTTGGCACTCAACGTACTGGCTCTGGCCATTCTCGTGGGTGGCCTACTATATCTCGGGGAATACCGCAAAATCCTGATCGAAACGAAGCTGGTGGCGCTGCAGACCCAAGGCGAGGTTTTGGCAGCCTCGCTGGGTGAAGGCGCGGTAACCACCGGTTTCATCGACCGTCCTCATCTGATCCCCTTTCTGGCCGAAGAAATGATTATCCGCCTGGTGGGACCTACGGGCATCCGCGCCCGGCTGTTCGGGGTGAAAGATTGGGCGCTTCTGGCCGATAGCCTGATACATCCCGACACAGAACGGGCGGTCCACCGTGACGAGGCACTGTATCAAGGGGACAAAGGCCTAGATCGTGACCTGTTAGAGGAAAATGCGCGTTTTCTTGAATCGGTTCTTGATGAATTCGGCATCCGTGGTGCTATCATAAAGGTGCGGCCCGGCCCC
>JASLYJ010000028.1 GCA_030739855.1 Alphaproteobacteria bacterium
CGCCTATGATGCGGCCATTGCCGCCTGGTTCACCGAACAGCGGGAAGAAATCTTTCCCCAGCGTCATGCCCTGGACGGCATCCTGCGGCAAACCCTGCGTTATGGTGAGAATCCTCATCAGGAGGCGGCGTTCTATACCACCGCTTCGACACGGCCCGGCGTAGCCACAGCGACACAGATCCAGGGCAAGGAAATGTCCTATAACAATCTCAATGATACCGATGCCGCTTTTGAGCTGGTGGCTGAGTTCGAGGGGCCCGCTATTGCCATTATCAAGCATGCCAATCCTTGTGGCGTAGCCGTGGCCGATACGCCGTTGGCCGCCTATAGCAAAGCCCTGGCCTGTGATCCGGTCTCGGCTTTCGGCGGTATCGTGGCACTAAACCGGCCCTTAGACAGAGAGACGGCGGCAGCCATCGTTGAACTTTTCGTGGAAGTCGTGATTGCCCCGAAAATAGACAACAGTTCTCGCGCCATTTTCGCTGAGAAGAAAAACGTAAGGCTTTTAGAAACCGGCGCCATGCCCGATCCGGGCAAGACCGGCATGGTCATGCGCGCGTTATCGGGCGGATATTTGCTGCAGTCGCGCGATAACGGCCGTGTCACCGAGGACATGCTGAAGACCGTCACCAAGCGCGCGCCCAGCGAGGCTGAACTTGCCGATCTTCTGTTCGCCTTTACCGTCTGCAAGCATGTGAAATCCAATGCCATCATCTATGCCAAGGATGGGGCCACGGTAGGTGTAGGCGCGGGTCAGATGAGCCGTGTGGATTCCGCCCGCATTGCCGCCGCCAAATCAGAGGAGGCGGCTAAGGAAGCGGGGGAGACGGCAAGCCGGACGCAAGGATGCGTGGTCGCCTCGGATGCTTTTTTCCCCTTCGCCGATGGTTTGTTGTCAGCAGCAGCGGCTGGGGCTACCGCTGTAATCCAGCCCGGAGGGTCGGTACGCGACGACGAAGTAATCGCGGCGGCCGATGAAAAGAAGCTGGCCATGGTGCTCACCGGCATGCGCCACTTCCGCCATTAGAAAGCGCTTCTTCTTACCCAGACCCCAACCTCGGGTCACGCACTGGCAGCAGCAGTAGAAAGCCCAGTGCCAGGAAAACTATAATGGTAGCCATTCCCACACGCTGGCTGTCGAAGGCCTGCGTTGTCCAAGCCAGCAACAGGGGACCCAAGAAGGCTGTGGCCTTTCCCGAAAATGCGAACAGGCCGAACATTTCGGCCCGCATGTCGGGCGGTGCCAGACGCGCCATAAAGGAACGACTGGCGGCTTGTGTCGGACCCACGAACAGGCCCAGTGGCAAAGCTAGCACCCAGAACCAGACCTTTCCTGTGGCCAGCAACAAGCATCCTCCGAACCAAATGAGCCCGCCCAAGGCGATGAGGATGGTGCGTTTTGGTCCTATATAGTCGTCGAGCCAAGCGAAGGAAGCCGCGCCAATCCCGGCTGTCACATTGATGGCGATGCCAAACAAGATAACCTCGTCGAGGGCCATGCCGAAGGTCCCGGCGGCGTAAATGCCGCCGAAAGCAAATAGAGTGTTGAGGCCGTCGATATAGATCATGCGGGCAAGGAGAAAACGCGCGGTTTGGGCGTAGCGGCCGATGTTGCGCAAGGTGGAGATGAGCGTCATCAACCCGTCGCGCAGAGCTTCAATCGTGTGTTCCCCGGTAGGTCTGTCCGGGGTCCACAGGAACAACGGCAGCGCGAAGAGAGAAAACCATACCGCTACCAGGAGTGCTGTCGCCCGTACCGGTTCTGCGGTCCCAGCATCAAGGCCGAACCACGGCGTGTCAGTCTGCACGAATCCCACCAGGGCCACGGAAAGACAGGCCAACCCCCCAGCATAGCCCGCCCCCCAGCCCCAGCCCGAAAGTCTCCCCATACGTTCGGGCGGGGCTATTTCCGGCAGCAGGGCGTTATAGAAAACCATACCAATTTCAAATCCCACCGTGCCCAGCACTACAAAGGTCAGGGCCCAGATTACATCGCTACTTTCCGGCTGGGTGAACCACAGACAGACGCTGGCCGCCACGCACAGGACAGTAAAAACCAAAATCCAAGGTTTACGGCGCCCACCCCGGTCGGCGATAGCGCCCAGGGGCGGGCTTAGAAGAGCGATGAGAAGAGCAGCGAGACTTTGTCCATAGCCCCAGGCCACCGTACCAGCGGTAGTGGATTCGGCCACGAACATGGTGAAATAGGTGGCAAAGACGAAGGTAGTGATAACCGTGGGAAAGGCCGAATTAGCCCAGTCGAACACACACCAAGAAAGTAGCGCGCACAATCGTTTGCCTCTGCTCTCTACCGAAGAAGGCATTTAGCCGCCAGCAAAACCGCTTATACTAGGATTCAGGGCCATTGGAGTCCCTCCCCATATCACCACGCCATATAGCGATGTCATTCCTCCGATTATCTCTATTTTTAATTGACAGAAAATCGGCGAATACTCCGCCTGGGTTTTTCCCCTCATGCATTTATCAGGTTTACGCCGCTAGCGTCATTATTCCACGGACGTAGTTATGATTCTACGAGGACTATTGGTGTACCCACGGAAGACGAAAAAACCGGCGGCCTTTGGGGGAATTGGAGCGGGTGATGAGATTCGAACTCACGACATTCACGTTGGCAACGTGACGCTCTACCACTGAGCTACACCCGCATAAAGGGGGCAGATAATACGCAATGATGCTCTGTTTGCAAGTATCGCACTTCGGCCGGATGGACCTTGCGTCTTGTGCCGGGATATGATGATCGTACATTTCCCTGGTGCCGGCCCGTTGCCGACAGAGGATAGTATTCTTACCGTAGTGGTAAGCAAAAATTTGTCGCCAGGAGGTCTACACTAGGTCTCACACCTTAACGGAGAGGTTCAATGTCAGATGAAGCAAGCAACGTCGGTGTCCGGAACCTATCAGGACTGCTAGTTAAGTTAGAGCCTACATCAGAAGGCGGCGAGAGGCTTGTTTCCTGGGACAGAGAAGGCAAGACCTGGGAACCAGTGACCGATCCGTCTGTTGTTGATATGGCTGACTTTATGACCGGCAAGCCCGCCTCATATGGGGGTTTGGCGGAGGCCGGTATCAAAGAGCCGAATTGGCCGAAGGTAATAGGGATTGGGGCATAGCAACATGGAACCCATCACGAACGATTCTTCCTCCGGCAATAGAGCGCCCCAATCCGATCAGCTAGTCAAGGACGCCACGGAAGCGACCTTCGTAGCCGACGTCATCAATGCATCGGGAGAAACTCCCGTTGTTGTCGATTTCTGGTCCCCTAGGTATAGCCCCTGTAAACAACTTACGCCGCTTCTCGAAAAGTTTACGGCACAGGCCAAGGGAGCTTTGCAACTGGTCAAGGTCAATGTGGACGAAAATCCCGCCTTGGCGCAGCAACTTCGCATCCAGTCGATCCCAGCCGTATATGTCTTTTCCCAGGGACGTCCGGTGGATGGGTTCACCGGTGCGTTGCCGGAAGACGAACTAAAGACTTTTTTTGACCGCCTGATGCAACAGACCGGCAAGGGCGACAACGGGGAATCCTTAATCAAGACCCTGGAACAGGCAAAGACGGCACTTGAGGGAAGTGACCCAACAACGGCGGCAGAGCTTTACAGCCGTATCCTCACCGCCGAATCCAATAATACTGATGCCGTGGCGGGGCTAGTGCGTTGTTATGTGGCCACGGGAGACCACGAGCGTGCCCGCAATCTTCTAGATTCTCTGGAAGAAAAGGTAGCCTCTGCATCCATCGTAGCCGCGGCGCGCACGGCGCTTGAACTAGCGGAACAGGGGGTGCAATCTGCCGGCGACCTTCCCCGCTTCCAAGCGCTGTCCATGCAGAATCCAGACGACCATCAGGCGCGCTTCGACCTGGCTACAGCCCAGTTTGCCAACGGGCAACAGGAAGCTGCCGTGGAATCGCTTCTTGAAATCATCCGCCACGACAAGGAATGGAACGACCAGGCGGCACGACTTCAGCTCCTGAAATTCTTCGAGGCCTTGGGGCACGCTCATCCTCTTGCCGTGGCGGGGCGGCGTTCGCTATCCACGCTTCTATTCGTATGATGTTGTTTCACGACCGCATGATCGCGGCACGGTTTAGTCTCGTCACGACGGCAATGGCGGAGACGACTCCATCTATAGAATTGGCTATGGCGACCGTATCATTCCTTTCCAGGAGGCAGTGGACAACCGCTATGACATTACCTTTGAACGGACGCGCTGGTTTAAAGTGACCTGTCCGGAAAACGTAATGGGAAGACATTCCCTATCAAAAATTCCCTGAGAACTCCCATCTAAAAAGAAGGTCCTTAGGCAACTGGAGCAACCATTATGAGTGAACGAGAATCGGCAAAAAAAACCTCTGTAGATCCCAAGCTGCTGGAAATTCTTGTCTGTCCCCTAACCAAGGGTCCTCTGCGCTACGATGAGAAGGCCCAAGAATTGATCAGTGATCGGGCAGGACTTGCCTATCCCATCCGAGACGGTATTCCCATTATGCTTGTGGACGAGGCCCGCGCCCTAGACGACAAGGCCAGGCCGGTCCCAGGAAATGAATGAGCAAAAACCAATAAGCGCCGCGCGGGACTCCCTTTCTCTGCCCTCCTCGGTCGGGGGGAATGCCCGGCCTAGGCCCGAGGAAATCCGCCTGAAGACGGTGGAAAAAGTCCTAGAAGTGGATTTTGATAACGGCAGGAGTTTTATCTTGCCCGCAGAGTTCCTGCGCGTGGAAAGCCCCTCGGCAGAGGTTAAGGGCCACAAGCCGGGACAGGAAACGCTCGTTACCGGCCGCCGGCATGTGGGCATCATGAAGGTGGAGCCTGTAGGTAAATACGCCATCAAGATCTTCTTCGACGACCTTCACGACAGCGGAATCTATAGCTGGGACTACCTTTGCGAGTTAGGTGAAAATCAGGATTCTCTTTGGCGCGGCTACCTTGAAAAGCTCGAGAAGGAAGGTGCCAGCCGCGATTCCTGATTCGGGGCTACACTGCCTGACCCCGCATCAACTTCGGTAAATCCCCTACCATCCCCATAGCGTGGCGCATGAAAAACCTCTTGAGCGGCACCATTTGATTGACGGCGGTAAGGCCAATCTCGCGGGCCAAGCGCAATGGTGTCACATCGTTTGAGAACAGGCGGACGAGTCCATCGGTGACGGCGGTCATGGTCATCACATCGAAGCGTCGCCAGCGCGCGTAGCATTCGAGAACCTCCCCGCTGCCGATATCACGCCCCTGCTCTCTGGCCTCAACGATAACTTCGGCCAGGGCCGCTACGTCGCGCAGCCCGAGGTTGAGTCCTTGTCCAGCGATGGGGTGAATACCGTGGGCAGCATCGCCCACCAGGGCCAACCGTGTCCCGGTAAGATTTTCGGCGCGTAACAAGCTCAGGGGATAAGACCAGCGTCCCCCCACCACCTCCAAACTTCCTAGGGTCCCGCCCAGACGGTGCCCCAGTTCCGCCGTGAATTCCACATCATCGAGCGCCAGCAGCCGCGGTGCCAGATTGGAGCATTCCGACCAGACGATGGAGGAACGGTGGGGCCAAGAGGCCACGCCGGAAGAACCATCCACCATGGGCAGGACGGCGAAAGGGCCGGTGGGATAGAAGCGCTCGAAGGCCACACCTCTATGGGGCCGTTCATGGGCGATAGTGCAAACGATGCTGGTCTGAGCGTAGGTATTTTCACTGACGTGGATTCCGGCACTTTGGCGGGTTTGTGAACGGCGGCCGTCAGCAGCTACCGCGAGAGCGGCGCGTAGGTAGCGGCCGTTGTCGAGCCGCGCCATCACGCTATCTTTGGAGAAATGCAGGGACTCCACGCTCGCGGGGGCCTCACGGGTCGCATGACAGCACTGCTCTAGTTGATGGTAGAGAGCACGCCGGATAATGAGGTTTTCCACCACATGGCCGAAGGGCCTGTCGCCTACCTCGCGGTGATCGTAATGGAGAAAAAGTGGGGAGTGGCCGTCGGTAACTCGGATATCATTGATAGGTGAGGCGGCAGCAGCCATACACGGCCACACGTCAAGGGCTTCTAGGATGCGCACCGAAGTGTCGGCGAGGGCGCAGGTGCGGCCGTCGAACCCGGCGCTCAGGACCTCTCGCGGCGCGGCGTGGTCTACCACGGCGGTCTTAAGCCCGGCCCGATTCACAGCGATGGCCAGAGCAAGACCAGAAAACCCACCGCCGATTACCAGCAGGTCGAGCGTTGTCTCCCTCCTGTTTTTCGGTCCTGTTTCAATTTTTACACCTGATTTTTTCACGGCCTTGCCTCTACTTGCCGATGTGCTTTTAGAAATTTAGCGGTAATTTAAGGTGGGTTAGCTTCCTCCACCCTGCTACCTCCGTCTAGATCCACCGATTTTTTCATACAGCTGTAATTATATGAAAAGCTGGCTCCGTCCCATAAATCTTCACACGAAAGCAAGGAAACGCATATTATTTAATCATTCTGGCATGTCTGCCTAATTTATTGTCAATCATGTGTTTCAAATGTCTGGGCTATTTCTAAATATACTCTTTAACTATCTCAAATAACTTAAAAAATTAATTCTTACAAAGTTGGCACGGTTCTTGAGACGGTCTATCCATATATTACTTCGCTGAGATGCGACGATCCACGCTCATCACTTCGCCTTTTGCGAATACCGCAACCCGAAACGGAGGGATAACACTATGAAACTCGTCATGGCCATCATAAAGCCTTTTAAGCTCGACGTAGTGAGAGAGGCATTGACCAGCCTCAACATTCAGGGTCTCACCGTCAGCGAGGTCAAGGGATTTGGCCGTCAAAAGGGACAGACTGAAATTTATCGTGGGGCCGAATATTCGGTGAGCTTCCTGCCGAAGGTCAAGATCGAGGTTGTCGTCAACGACGATCAGGTGGACTCGATCGTTGAGTCCATCAAGAAAACCGCTGAAACCGGAAAGATAGGCGACGGTAAGATTTTCGTTCTTGATGTCGCCAGCGCGGTCCGCATCCGCACCGGTGAAACCAATTCGGATGCCCTGTAGGGCCCCCGCTTCAACCAGGAGATCTAGTAAAATGAAAACCTTTCGATTTTTGCCTTTTTTTCTGAGCGTGGGACTCTTCGTCCTCGCCATGGCGATTGACCCTTCCGCAGCAGTCGCCCAGGAGGAAACGCCAGTGCTGGATACCGGCGATACGGCTTGGATGCTGACCTCCACGGCATTGGTCCTGCTTATGACCATTCCCGGTCTTGCCCTGTTCTATAGCGGCATGGTGCGTAAAAAGAACATACTGGCCATGAGCATGCAGGTCTTCTCCGTTTGCTGTCTGATGACCGTCCTGTGGATGCTGGCTGGTTATTCGCTGGCTTTTGGTGAGGGTGGCGCCTATGTGGGAGACCTGAGCAAGGCCATGTTGTCGGGCCTGACTCTGGACGCCATGTCGGGGACCATTCCTGAATCGCTGTTCATGGTCTTCCAAATGACCTTCGCCATCATTACCCCGGCGCTCATCGTTGGCGCTTTTGCCGACCGCATGAAATTTTCTGCCATGCTTCTGTTCACCGGCGCATGGATGCTGTGCGTCTACGCCCCCATCACTCACTGGGTTTGGGGTGGTGGCTTCCTGGGCGAGGCCGGTGTCCTTGATTTTGCCGGCGGTACCGTAGTTCACATCAACGCCGGCGTTGCCGGGCTGGTGGCATGCATCGTGGTAGGCAAGCGCAGCGATTATGGCGCCGAACCAATGCCGCCTCATAACCTAGTGCTCAGTGTTATCGGCGCGTCCTTGCTGTGGGTCGGCTGGTTCGGGTTTAACGCCGGTTCCGCCGTCGCCGCAAATGCGACGGCCGCCATGGCCATGACCGTGACCCAGATCGCCACGGCCGCGGCGGCCTTGTCGTGGATGTTCGTCGAATGGATGCATCGTGGCAAGCCCAGCGTCCTCGGCATTGTGTCGGGCGCGGTGGCGGGCCTGGTGGCCATCACTCCGGCCTCAGGCTTCGTTGATCCCTCGGGCGCGCTTTACATTGGCATCGCCTCCGGAGCTGCCTGTTACTGGGCCGCTGTGATCCTGAAAAACGCCTTAGGCTATGACGATTCCCTGGATGTCTTCGGTGTCCATGGCGTCGGCGGTATTGTTGGTGCGTTGCTTACCGGTGTCTTCGCAGCAGAAGCCATTGGAGGCACGCCTGGTTTGCTCGAAGGCAATCCGGGCCAGGTCTGGACTCAGGCCTATGGCATTCTTGCCACTATCATCTATTGCGCCGTCGGCTCGTTTATCATCCTCAAGGTGGTAGATGTGTTGGTGGGACTGAGAGTCTCGGAAGAGGTCGAACGCGACGGCCTCGACCTTGCTCTGCACGGTGAAGTCGTGCAGTGATTCCTCCCCCTTTGGCTTATGCCAAAGACAAGGCAGAAAAGGGGCTTCCGGGGCCCCTTTTCTGATTCCAACGAATGGTTTTTTACAGAGATGAGTAGTCTTGCACGCTCATGCATCATCCCCGCCCGCAAATGTGTTGGCGGGTTTTTCATCTCAGGCGTTATTGTCTTCAACGACGAGAGAATACGCGCGTTTCCTAGCATCATCGCCCCGCATGTTGAGCTTGTATGAATCTTGACATTACTTCCCCGTCCGTCTTGTATGGCGGTCGGGATAAGACGCATATCAATACATATAAGCAGTCTTCTAAGGGGGTAAAAAAACAGCGTCGCGTGTTCGCGGGTTGTCCCTGACCATGCAGGGCGGGGAATGGTCTGAGATGTCTGGCACTTTCAGGTAGGTTGTTTCAATCTGTAGGTGTGTTGAGGCGGCGGCCTTGGGTTTTTTTGACGGGGAATGGATATGAAAGCATTGCACGTTTTTCTAGGGGTTTTGATCATCGGGGGTCTTGGCCTGATTGCCCCCCAGGCGCTGGCCCAGGAGACGGCGGTGCTTAGCGACGGAAACACAGCCTGGATTTTGACGTCCACGGCGTTGGTTTTATTCATGACCATACCGGGCCTTGCCCTTTTCTACGGGGGGTTAGTGCGGTCCCAGAACGTACTCTCAGTGCTCATGCACTGTTTCATCATTTGCTGTCTGGCTTCGGTTCTGTGGCTGGTAGGCGTCTACAGCCTAGCTTTTAGTGACGGCGGCGAATTCAACACTTGGATCGGCGGGCTGGACAAGGCCTTCCTGGCGGGGGTGGGGGCCGACACGCTGTCCGGGGATATCCCCGAGAGTGTGTTTTTCATGTTTCAGATGACCTTCGCCATCATTACCCCGGCGCTCATCGTCGGCGCTTACGTGGAAAGAATCCGGTTTAGTGCCGTGATTCTTTTTAGCGCCCTATGGCTGGTCTTCGTCTATGCTCCGGTATGCCACTGGGTATGGGGCGGTGGCTGGCTCGGTGATATGGGGGTTCTCGATTTCGCAGGCGGCCTGGTGGTCCATGTAACCGCCGGTGTCTCAGCCCTAGTGATCGCCATGTCCCTACGTTCGCGCCGAGGGTTCCCTGATCATGTGTTGCCACCGCACAGCCCAGGCATGGCCTTGACGGGCGCGTGCATGCTGTGGGTCGGCTGGTTCGGCTTCAATGCCGGGAGCTCCCTTGCCGCCAACGGAAGTGCAGGCATGGCCATGCTGGTGACGCAAATCTCGGCGGCCACCGCTTCACTGGTCTGGATGGCTATTGAGTGGGCTAAATACGGACGGCCCACCCTTGTGGGCACCATCACCGGCACCATCGCCGGACTGGCCACCATCACTCCGGCTTCGGGTTTTGTGGGTCCCGTCGGTGGTCTGGTGATCGGCGCAGCTGCGGGCACCGTCTGTTTCTACATGGTGAACGTGATCAAGGCACGCTTCAAGATCGATGATTCCCTTGACGTGCTGGCCGTTCACGGTGTCGGTGGCGCCACCGGTATCCTCATGGCTGCGGTTTTCGCCTCCACCGAATATGGCGGACTCGGCCTTGCCGAGGGTATGACCATCGGTAGCCAGTTCACTGTCCAGGCCGTGGGCGTCATCGCCACCTTGGTGTGGTCTGCGGTAGTGAGTTACATCATCATCAAGGTGGTGGCCGCCGTGGTGGGTCTTTCCGTCGGCGAAGACGAAGAGCTAGAAGGGCTGGACATCACGGTGCATGGCGAAAAGGGCTACGAACTATAAGGCCCGTAGCTTAAGGGCTAGGATGCGCCGGCCCTAAGAAAAGGCCAGGGTGCGTCAGCCTTAGGAAAAGGCTGGAAACCACCGGCCAACAACGATGGCGTTGCTTGAGGAAAAGGGGCCATACGGCCCCTTTTTCTTGTTCATTCCGCCCCCCGAGCACCCAACCTGTAGTTGTGATGTTTTTCACTATATACCTGATCCTGTGGGTTTTTGAGCCTGTGCCCTTGTGGCCCGTGCTGCGTCGGCATACAATTGATGCGGTTTTCATGATTCGTTTTCCATAAATCGGGCCCCGGGGATGTCGGCACAGATCGGACAGCCCAAAAGAATCACGTTTCTTCCCTTCGGAACCGGCGCCTTTTTCCGCCGTCGCCTGATCGAGCTTGCGGGGCTGATGCTGTTGTTACTGGGCACCGCGCTGGCGCTGGCCTTTTTCGGCTATCACCCCACGGACCCATCCCTCAATACGGCCACCGAGGGGGCGGCGCTCAACCCGCTGGGGCTGGCGGGAGCCATTGTCGCCGATCTGGTGCTGCAGTCTCTCGGCTTGTCAGGCTATCTGGTCTCGCTGGTGTCCGTGGTATGGGGTTGGCGGCTGATGACCAAAAAAACCAACCCTCATTTCTGGCTTTCACTCGCCGCGCTTCCCCTGTCCCTGATCCTTGCCGCAATTGCCCTTTCCGTTTTGCCGCCGCCACAGGGCTGGCCTGTGTCATTTGGCAGCGGCGGTTTTACCGGACAGCGTCTCCTTTCACTTCTGGTGGAATGGACCTCGGAGCTTGGCGCCGGAATGTCCACTGACGATCTGGCCACCATTCTTGCCGTCATTTCCATGTTCCCGGCCCTGGCGGTTCTCGGCGTGTCCTTTGGTCTGTCGGGACAGGAATGGGCAATACTCCTGCGCCATGGGTGGAAGGCCCTGCGCGGCGGTAGCGCAGCGGTATTTTACATTGCCACCGCCATTTGGGGGTGGACATGGCGCGTGGCGCAGACCCTTCTGATGCGTAAAAAAACCGCTGCCCACATGGAACCCCAACTGGCCGGCTCCGGGTCCGGCTCCGGGTCTGGATATGGGGCCATGGCCGCCGGCCAGCCGGCGGCCAACCCCGGCGCGCGCCCCCTGGTGGCGGCGCGTTCTCCCGCACCGACACAGGGGAAACGCGCCAAGAATTCCCGCCAGACGCGGCTCAAACTCGACCCGCGCGACCATTACGCCATACCGCCCTTCGACCTTCTCGAC
>JASLYJ010000029.1 GCA_030739855.1 Alphaproteobacteria bacterium
CTTCCCGCCAGATCCGCCCGCAGGGCATAGGTGAACCCGCGCAGTGCCCATCTCGCTGCCGTATAAGCCGTGGTTCCGGGCCAGATGAATCGGCCCAGGGGAGAATTGACGCAGACGATCTTGCCGCTGCCCCGTTCCATCATGGCGGGAAGAAAGGCATGGGTCACGTTGAAGGCGGCAAAATAGGGGCAGGCCATCATGTCTGCGGCCTCGCCGGGGGTGATTTCCTCCACGAAGCGCCATTTTCCGAACCCGGCATTATTGATGAGAATGTCCGGCGTGCCGTGCTGGTCTGTGATTTCCTGCGCGGTCTTCACTACCGCCCCGGCATCTGTCACATCCACAACGTAGGCAGTGGCTTTTCCGCCCTTGGCGTTGATGTGGGCGGCCACATCCTGCAGTGCGCTCTCGCGCCGCGCCAGCAACAGCACATGGGCGCCCTGGATTGCCAATGCCTTGGCCGTGGCGGCGCCGATGCCGCTTGATGCGCCTGTGACCAGCGCCAGTGATCCGTCGATCTGTGTCATGAGGTAATCTCCTGAGTTGCGGTTGTATGGAGTAGGGGCGGGGTTTTCTCCGTGGCCAGGGCGGAAAGACGGTCAACGATGCCGCGCCACGCCCGTTCTATGTGTTTCGGGTCGTTCTCAAGGACATAAAGCCGCTCGGCCTCGCGGATGAGGGCAACGATCTCGAAACCAAGCTGCTTGGGATCGGTATTTTCGTCCAGCTCTCCCAATTCTCGGGCTTCCTTTGCGGCCTCGGCGGATATACCCATGAGGGCAGGGTAGATCTCAGCAATACGGTCGCGCACCGGGCCGGGCCGGGAATCAAACTCGGCGGCGACGTCCTTGAAGAAACATCCCCCCGGAAACACCTTGCGTTCGATATAGGAAATATAGCCCTCGATGAAGGCCCACAGGCGGCGGAACCCTGGCGGAGCCTGCCGCACCGGTCCGGTTAACTCCCGTTTTATGGTGTCGTGAGCGCCTTCAATTGCCGCCAACTGCAACGCCTCTTTCGAGCCGAAATGGGCGTAAAGTCCGCTCTTGCTCATGCCCGCATGTTGCGCCAGACGAGAGAGGGAGAGTCCCTCGAGACCTTCCAGAGAGGCCAGTTCAGACGCTGCCGTCACCAGCGCCTGTCGGGTCTGTGTTCCCTTCGAAGGCTGTTTTGATGGCTCTGCCTGTTCTGTATTCATTTCCGTGGTTATTACACTTCTTCATTCTTTTCGCCGATAACAACTTCCACTAAATAGCACGAACGTTCGTATTATTATAGTATTTTTATAGGGCGGGGCATAGGCCAGGATGTGACCCCCACCGTACACACCTCATAACAGAATAAATTGCATAATGTATATTATGGAAAATATACAGAATATAATTTAATCTAGCTTAATCAGTTAGTTAGTGTAATTAATTAAGAGATTCTGATGAGTTTTGCGCTTGTAGGCCCACCTTTTCTCCGGACATTTTAGCCTTGGGAAAAAGCCGGAAGAAGTTGGCGGTTGTAGTACAGGCCAGTTTTTCCCTAGAAAGCCCCAGGATTTCACCTACCTTAGCCGCGGTATGGGCGATGAAGGCCGGTTCGTTGCGTTTCCCTCGCTTGGGCATTGGGGCGAGATAAGGCGCGTCGGTCTCAATGAGGAGGCGCTCTAAGGGTATCCTCGCCACCACCTGCCGCAGGGCTTCGGCCCGCTTGAAGGTGACGATTCCGGAAAAGGAAATATAAAATCCGATTTCCAAAGCTTTTTCAGCAAATTGCAGATCTGAGCTGAAACAATGAATTACCCCCCGAAGAGGCCCCTTCGTGGCTTCGTCAGTGAGAATCCTGATGGTGTCGTTTTCGGCCTCGCGCATGTGCACAATAGCTGGCAGGCTCGATTCCCGTGCCGCCGCTAGATGGTTGCGAAAACACACCTCCTGAATCCTACGGTCGCTGTGCATATAATGGAAATCAAGTCCGGTTTCGCCGATGCCCACCACCCTGGGATGGCGAGCGAGTTTCAGCAGCTGTTTCGGCGTGGCGGTCTCTACCTCCCGGTCCGCCTCGTGGGGGTGAACGCCGACGCTGCACCAGATGTTATCATGATTCTCTGCGATGCGGCACACGCTTTCGAAACGGTCGAGACGGGTAGAAATTGTGAGCATGGCCCCCACTCCGGCATGGTTGGCACGGCCGATCACCCCTTCGAGGTCATTCGAGAGGCCGGAAAAATCGAGGTGACAATGGCTATCCACTAGGAAGGGGCCGCTCATCCGCTTTCCCTCCCCTCTTCCTCTGCGTAGCGGGGAAAGACCCCTTCAGGCTTGGGTAGGCTGGTGCCCGCGGCCAAGGCATAATCTGGGCCAAGGTAGGCAAAGCAGCGGGCGCTGGTGGCCACGGAAAGCTGATCTAGTAGTTTTCCCGTAGAATCTGGCATAAAGGGCTGGGTTAGGATAGAGAGATGGCGGATCACCTCTGCCAGCACGTAGAGCACTGTATTCATGCGCTCTTGGTCAGTCTTTTTCAACGCCCAGGGGGCTTGTTCGTCAGTATAGCGGTTGGCGTCGCCGATTACCCGCCACAGGCTGTTCAGCACCCTGTGAAAGGCCTGTTCCTGGAAATAAGGATAAAGGGCGTCCAGCAGCGAATGGGCTTTCTCTATCAAGGCCTTGTCGGCCTTCTTCATGGCTCCCGGCTGTGGCACCTGGGCGTCACAATTCTTGTGGATCATGGACAGCACACGTTGCGCCAGATTTCCGAAATCATTGGCCAACTCGCTGTTCATGCGAGTTACCATGGCCGTCTTGGAGAAATCGCCATCCTTGCCGAAAGGTACTTCGCGCAGCAGAAAATAGCGTACGGGATCAAGCCCATACTGTTCAATGAGCTTGAAGGGATCGATGATGTTACCTAGGGATTTAGAGATCTTCTCGTCTTCATTAGTCCACCAGCCGTGGGCGAAAACCCGTTGTGGTGGTTCTACCCCGGCGGCCATAAGAAAGGCTGGCCAATAGACCGCGTGAAAGCGCAGAATGTCTTTGCCCACCATGTGCAAGTTGGCAGGCCAAAAGGTTTGGAATTCTTGGGACTTGGTATCAGGATAGCCCGCGGCTGTTAGGTAGTTAGTCAGCGCGTCAATCCACACATACATTACATGATCGGGGTCGTCTGGTACGGCTACGCCCCATTTGAAACTAGTACGTGACACCGAAAGGTCGCGCAAGCCCCCTTCCACGAATTTTTTTACCTCGTTCATGCGGGTTCGAGGCTGAACAAAATCGGGGTGTTTGCCGTAGAAATCGAGAAGTGGCTGTTGCCATTTGTGGAGCCGAAAAAAATAGCTGGGTTCCTCCACCCATTCTACTTCAGCCCCGGTAGGAGCTAGTTTTTTGCCGCCGTGCCCGTCGATAAGTTCATCTTCCCCATAGAAGGCCTCGTCACGTACAGAATACCACCCGGCGTAGGAATCGAGGTAAATCTCGTCCTTCTCCTTTAAGATCCTCCACAAAGCTTGGACGGATTTTTTGTGGCGTTCCTCTGTGGTGCGGATGAAGTCGTCATTGCTGAAGTTCATGGCTTGGCCTAGCTGGCGGAAATTCCCCGATACTCTATCTACGAAGTCCTGTGGCGCCTGTTTTGCCTCTATGGCGGCTTTTTCCACCTTCTGGCCATGTTCGTCAGTGCCCGTAAGGAACTTAACGTTCACCCCGTCAAGCCGGAGAAATCGCGCCATTACATCGCAGGCCAGCGTGGTATAGGCATGGCCTATGTGTGGTGCGTCATTTACGTAGTAGATAGGCGTGGTCAGATAATAGTTCTGGGGATGATCAGGAGGATTGTTTTTGGGGCTGGACGTGCTACTCATTTCTCGTGCATCCCCTGTTCAATCGGCTGTTGAGGGCGAGTTTTCCACCTTTCCAAGCGCGCCCACGCTAGGCTCTTACGGCTTTTTCAAGATTGAAGAAGGCGTTTAGAATAGCCTGCCTACGGTCGAGATTGAGGCCGTCCGTCTGGGCGAACAGCGCCTCTAGGTTGTCCCATACCTCCAGCCATTGATCAAGGCTAGCGACGGCAAGGAAGCTGTGCATCACTGGTGATTCCTCCGGCCATGCCACAGCCTTGTCTCCTACGTGTCCGACCCCCAGACGGATCAAGCGAGATATCCATGAACTGAGAATGTCCACTACCGTAAGGTAGGTGGCCTCCCCTTTCTTTCCCACCACCCTGTCGGCGAGGGCATGGAGCGCAGCGGTATCGATCGTTCCGCGGCGTCCTCCCGTATCGTCCGGCAGGGTGGAAAGAAGCTCCAAGACCTCGTGATAGAGCTCAAGCCCTCCTTCTTTGAGCAGCCGCGTGGCTTTACCGGGGCTTCCCCCCGACAAACGAAAGAGCATGGCCAGCTCTTGCGTGCCGAGGCTGGGTTGTAGCCGCGCAATCACCGTGGCAAAATCGGCCTCACCCAGAGGGGCTAATCGCAACCCCAGACAGCGGGAACGGATGGTGGGGAGGAGCCGCCACGGCGTGTGGCTGACTATTAGGATAACCGTATTGTTAGGCGGTTCTTCAAGACCTTTCAATAGGGCGTTGGCAGCGTTTCGGTTCATCTCGTCGCCGGGATCAATGATGACCACACGGGCGCCGCCTTCAGCCGCCGTCATGTGGAGGAAGCTGCTGATCCTACGCACATCGTCAACTACAATTTTACTACGCAATTTCTTGGTGTTGAGGTCCAAGCTGCGGGTCACAGTCAACAGGTCGGCGTGTCCTCCCGCCGCCACCCTCTGGAATAGCCGCGACCTGGGATCAAGAAAGAGCCCCTGGGATGGCACGCCCTCGGGGCCGCTGCTTCCATCCAGGGTAAAAAGATCACTCTCGCTGGCAGTTCCTACTCTTTTGGTATTCTGCTTGCCCTGAGAAAGCAGAAAGCGGGCAAAGCGATAGGCTAAGGTGGCTTTACCGATGCCTTCCGGCCCACTGAGGAGCCAGGCGTGGTGCAGATGACCCGATACCCAAGCCGCGTGCAGGGATCCTTCCGCTTGTTCGTGACCGAAAAGGTCGGGATTATTCTGCGGCGAGAGGGTCTCTTCCTCATCTTCCCTGATGTTGTCCGCACTCATGGTAACCGTGTTTCCAGCCGCTCCATTATCGCCGTCATTATATCTTCATGCACCTTGTCCATCTCCTGAGTAGCGTCAATGATAACGCACCTCCCCGGCTCCTGCGCGGTAATCTCAAGAAAGCATTGCCGCGTGCGTTCATGAAAATCCCTGTCCATGCGTTCATAGCGTTGAATATGGTTGCTAGCCTGCTGCTCCCCCTCCTTCCCGTTGGTGCGGCCATTGGCCCGTTGCAGCCCTATTTCCACGTCAAGGTCGAGAATTAGTGTTAGGTCGGGGGTGACTTCGCCCACTACCAGTCTTGAGAGTTCCCGTACCATATCCGTTCCCAGTTCCAGCCCGCCACCCTGATAAGCAGTGGTGGAATCACTGAAACGGTCGCAGATCACCAATGTGCCACTTTCTAGGGCCGGAATGATGGTGCGCACTAGGTGATCGTTGCGGGCGGCGAGAAGTAGCAGGGTTTCGCTCATGGGGGTCCAGCGCCCCACCTCCCCTTCCACCAGCAGCCGCCGGATTTCCTCAGCCCCCGGAGATCCGCCAGGCTCGCGGGTAACCAGAACCTCCACGCTTTTGTCACGTAGAGCCTGGGCGAGAAGGGATTGTTGTGAGGTCTTACCTACCCCTTCTCCGCCTTCAAGGGTTATGAAGATACCGCGATTCACCACATTATCTCCTTGGGATCGTTATCCTTCCGTCCCATAAGGAAAAGGAGCTATTACTGTTGTCTTAGTTCTTCAAGGCTGCCCCAGATAAGATAGTTCAGAGCCGAGGCCAAACGTCCCAGTAGGCCAAGCTGCCCCACACCTTCTCCGGCTACAAGGGGAACCTCCAAGGTCTCGAAGCCGGGCGCACTCACCTGCAACAGGGCGATTTGCTGTCCTACCCTGATGGGGGTGGGAACCGGTTCCTCAAAAAGGGCGCTTACCTGCATCTTGCGACGAGACTTTTTGGGTATGGTGATGACCAGATCGTTTTCGACCACCAGAGGCATCTGGTCCACATCGCCCAGCCACACTGAGGCTTGGGTGACGGTCTCGCCCGCCGAGAACAGTTTGTAATTGTTGAACTCTCGGAATCCCCATTCTAGAAGCCTTTCAGACTCCTTGGAACGCGTTCTGACGTTAGGCAGGCCATTGAGAACGAGAATAAGCCGGCGCCCCTTGCGCTCGGCCGAGACTACTAGCCCGAATTTGCCTAGTTCCGTATGACCTGTTTTTAGGCCGTCAGCGCCTAGATTTTTGTAGAGAAGCGGATTGCGGTTGCTCTGGTGGATGCCGTTATAGGTGAAGTTCTTTTCAGCGTAGTAGTGAAAGTATTCTGGAAAATCCTGGACGGTACGCTTGGTGAGAATGGCCAAGTCCCTAGCTGTCATAGTGTGGCCGAGATCAGGCCACCCCGTGGCGTTTTTGAAGACGGTGTTCTCAAGGCCCAGTTCGCGCCCGCGTTCGGTCATTTCCTCAGCAAAGATCTCCTCGCTTCCTGCCAGGCCCTCAGCAATGACGATACAAGCATCGTTGCCCGACTGCACCACAACACCCCGGATCAAATCCTCAATGGAAACCCTGTCCCCTTCCTTAACAAACATTTTTGACCCGCCTTTGCGCCAGGCTTTGGTGCTAACGGGAAGCTTGTCCTCCAAGGAAAGTCGCCCGTCACGTAGGCGCTCGAAGACCATGTAGATTGTCATGAGCTTGCTCATGGAGGATGGCGCCATAGATTCATCGGCATTTTTCTCGAAGAGTACGGAACCAGTCTCGAAATCGGCT
The DNA here is from genome assembly GCA_030739855.1 of Alphaproteobacteria bacterium. Lineage (GTDB taxonomy): Bacteria > Pseudomonadota > Alphaproteobacteria > UBA11136 > UBA11136 > UBA11136. Next base: position 6,872 of record JASLYJ010000029.1, read on the forward strand.
AGAATAGCTTGTTTAGCTTGAGTTTCGACGGCAGCCACAGGCCCTGCAGCAAGACAGAGAAGCGCGCCAATCATGGCGTATACGAACAATCTTAGATATGTCATGGATGGGTTTTCCAATGCAACTTGGGTCACATCATTCTATAAGGACCAATCTCACATCCTTGTATCCGGCATTAATGATACTGTCGAGAAGGGCATCAGCCTTTTCCACATTTTCGATCGGACCAAAACGGACCCGGTAAAAGGGTCTAGCGTCAGTCCAGGTCTGTAAAATCTGCGCCTGTCCGATGGGGGCTAGCCGGTCCTGCAACTTGTAGGCATTGGCAAGGTTAGCGAAAGCTCCAGCTTGGATGTAGATATGGGTAGGTTTGACCGTGGCGTAGGTGATTTCTCTTTCTTCCGACTTTGCCAGGGCAGCTTTTGCCTGCGGATACGAAGCGGCAGTATCCCCGGCTGTCTCCGCGGTTATGGTCACGCTGCGGCCTTCTGGCAGAGCGTCGGACATGGTTCCAGGCGGCGGCAACGTTTCACTGGTGATAGCTTCGCGAGGGGCGGCGGCCACCCTGACCCCTTTTATTGTCTCCTGCGAAGGCGTGGCCTGAAGGGCCATCACGCGGCTTTCATCGGAAAGGATTTCCACCCGCACTTTAGATGTGCCCTTTTTTTCGAACCCTAGAAGTTGGGCCGTCTTACGCGAGGTATCGAGAATCCGGCCGTTGACAAAAGGACCACGGTCATTGATGCGAACGATGATGGAGCGGCCATTTTCAAGATTTGTGACCTGTACCTTGCTTGGCAGGGGCAGGGTCTTGTGGGCGGCGGAGACTTCATTCATGTCGAAGATTTCTCCATTTGCCGTGGGCTTGCCATGAAAATTGGGGCCATACCACGAGGCGATCCCGGTTTCATCGTATTCGTAATTGACAGCGGGATAGTACCACACGCCGTTAACCTCGTAGGGCTTGCCCACCTTGTAAGTTCCTTCAAGCTTGCTCTCCTTGGCCGGTATTGTCTTGATGGCGTGGACCAGAAGCCGGGCCTCTGAACAGGCACCAAGAAGGAACGCTCCCGCAGCTACCGGAATCAAGGCCTGAAAGGAAAGGGAAAGAAAACGGGAAAATCGTGGGGCCCACGGAAAGATCATCATTATTTAGTGTTCTCTCCTCTCACCGCCTCCAACATACAGTAGTTTATCGGTCATTAATCTGGTCGGCAAGCCGACCAACAGCAATGGCGAAAAAATTCGAGCGATTCCATTTCAGAATGACCGGGAAGTTATCATAGACCAGGAAGGGGCGTCCAAACGCTCCCTTCCCTTTCTTTTCGGGAAAGATGATAGCACCCTTAATGACCCGTTTTGGCAGGGGACTGCCATCGGCGCGGTGCACCCCATATTGGTCCCAGCTGCTTAAATATCGGGGCTTGTCCTTGCCCGCCAGCGCCACATCGAATTCTTCCGGTAAGCTCACTTCACGGCCCCAAGTGAGGTCCGGGTTCCAGCCTGCCTTGTGCAGGTAATTGGCGCCTGAGGCCAGAGCATCGGAAGAGGAATTCCAGATATCGATGCGCCCGTCGCCATCGTGGTCGATGGCATGCTTGAGAAAACTGGAAGGCATAAACTGGGTCTGTCCCATGGCCCCGGCCCAGGACCCCACCATGTCTTCAGGCGTCACATGCTCTTGATCTAAGATTTCCAGGGCGTTCATCAACTCCTTGCGGAAATAGGTGCTACGGCGGCCGTCATGGGCCAGCGTGACAAGGGCATTGATGACCGAAAAACCACCGGTATGATTTCCGAAATCACTTTCAATTCCCCACAGGGCAACTATAAAGCGCCCTTGCACTTGATATTTCCTCTGCAGCTCTTCCAGGAGTTCTCGGTTCTCGGCAAATTTTAGCTGCGCTTTCTTGACCCGGCTGGGGGGGATTGTGCGGCTCAAATACTGCCCCAATGTCAGAGTGAACTCTGGTTGCTTGCGATCAAGCTCGATAACGCGGGCGATGGGTTTTATGTTTTTCAGGGCGTGACGAAGGGTGGATTCCGAGATGCCATTTTCTCGTGCCTCCTCCTTCACCACCTCCAGCCATTGCTCGAATTTCCCTACGGTACCGATACCCGGTGCGCCGGCGGTTGTTTGTGCCGTGGCTTCTGCGAATAAAGTCAAGGAAAGAACGGCAGCGAGAAGGAAAGAAAGTGTATTCATGGGCGTGGCGCTATCGGAAAATACGGTCGGGAAAACACCTTGGTTGTGCCACAGGGAGTTCCTCGGCGCAATCGGCATCCGGGGTGTTGTCAGAACTGGTGATTTTACTTATGGAGAACGATGGTCGACAATGACAACCACTTGGTTCCCACCGCTAAGAGAATGTTTATGCCGCGTGCAACCTTTTGGTTCCCCGGATACGCGGTTCGCCTTAGGTAATCATGAATAGGGCCATCCTTTTCACCCTCTTTTTCAGTCTTCTCCTAGCCATCGGTGTGGCCGAGGTCGCCCTCAGGATTGCTAACATTTCCTATCCTGAATTCAACCGCCTCGATTCTCGTTTGGGCTGGACGCCACGCCCCGGCGTGGAGGGCATCTACGCCTTCGAGGGGCGCACATATCTGAGAATCAATAGTCAGGGTTTCCGCGACGTAGACCATGAAGTGGCTAAGCCTGAAGGTGTGCTGCGGGTGGCGGTTTTGGGTGATTCCTTTACCGAGGCACGAGAAGTGCCGCTTCCGGACACCTACTGGAAGGTGATGGAACGGGAATTCTCCGCTTGCCTTGCAGCATCGGAGCGCCGCGCGGAGGTGCTGGGCTTCGCCGTTAACGGCTATGGCACCGCCCAGCAGTTGATGGTGCTCGAAGACAGCGTCTGGCGCTACGAGCCGGATCTGGTAGTGCTCGCCTTCTTCACCGGCAACGATTTATGGAACAACAGTTTCGATCTCGAGGGCCATTCCGACCGTCCATATATGGTGCTGCGCGACAGCGAACTTGTCCCCGATCCGCGCAGCACCAAGGGCTTGCACTTCACAGTCAAGAGGGTCTGGAGCGACATCAAGCACGGCCTCTTCAATACCCTGCGCACGGCTCAGCTCGGCCGCCAGGCCTATAAGCGCGTGCGCACATGGGCCGAGCACCGCGACACCACTGTGTTGGAACAACTCCTGGCGGGCTTGAACGGCGCTCTATACCGTGAGCCTCAAGACGAGGTCTGGCATGATGCTTGGGAAATAACTGAGGCCATGATCGGGGCTATGAGGGATACCGTTTCTGACCACGGCGCCGATTTTTGGCTCGTTACCTTATCTAACCCGGTTCAGGTCCATCCCAACAGGGCATTGCGCGCCCGGATCGCAGCCGAGCTTGGCGTGGCCGATCTCGTTTATCCTGACCGCCATCTGTCTAGCTTTGCAAAAGCCGAGGGCATCTCCGTGGTCACACTGGTGGACCCCTTGCGTGCCTACGCAGAGGTCCACAACACAGGCCTTCACGGCAGTGGTGACTTCGCTGGCGGTCACTGGAACAGCCAAGGTCACAAGGTGACTGGAGATTTGCTTACACGACGCCTCTGTGCCGCCTACGGTTCCTGATTTCCTTCTTTTCCAACGTGACGTGATATTCAGCGGTTTTTGAAGGTCGTAAAAAGGAGAAAAATTCTTTATATCCTTGCGATGGATGGGTGCCCGAGTGGTTGAAGGGACCGGTCTTGAAAACCGGCAGGCGTTCACGCGTCTCGTGGGTTCGAATCCCACCCCATCCGCCAATATCATATTCGTCTTCCCCCGCTAATGTTTTATAAATACGAGTTATTCTAGGCGTTTCAGAGTATCATTGTCTGGACATGTCCGCTTATGGCTAATAGCAGACATTTGCGTTGCAGGTCATGGCCATTGTTAATCCGGAGAATTTCTTTAGGATGACGCCGTCAAGACCTTCTTCCTGAAAAGCGCATGATGGGTTATGAGACCCGTCTTGTCGGCTACTAAAGATGAAATCCGAAGTCTAGCAACGCTCTTTCTGGGCGGCCATTTGCCGTGCTTCCGAAACGAGGCAGAGTGCTACGGGCTTGCCGGTAGAAGGTTTCAAGATACGGCTGTTTTGTCGAAGCATCCAGGGCACCGAATAGGGAGCCAGGAGGGTGATTTGTTCATTAATACTCACGACCGCTCAACAACAGCACTCCTGCTCACCGCCGGCACAGGCGAGACGTTCCATTCCCGCTTTGAGTTGAAAGTCTACCCTCATTCAACCCTCCGTAAAAGACCCGTTGGGGCCGGTCGGTGCGCATGACCGAGATCGATTACGCAAAGGTCAACCGATATTGGGAAGGGGCTACGCCTTCGA
>JASLYJ010000002.1 GCA_030739855.1 Alphaproteobacteria bacterium
CCTCCCACGCTTGACACCCCGCAGATGCGGCCCAGGTCTCCCGCAAGACCGTCTGAAATATCCGTGCCCGCCCGCGCCAGGCCGCAAAGCCGCTTCCCTAGTTCAAGCCTGGGCTCTGGCAGCCGGTAACGTGCAATCAGGAAATCAGCCGCCACCTCGTCCAGTCCCACCAGCCCGCCCTTCAGAACATTTAGCCCCAGAGCGGCATCACCGATGGTCCCAGAAACAAACACGTTATCCCCTGGTCGTGCACCAGAACGAGTCATGACGCCTTCTTCTCCAGACTCTCCCAACAGGGTGAGCGTGAGCATCAGCGGGCCGGGTATTGCCACCATATCCCCGCCCAGTAATGTAACACCGAAGGTTTCCTGATCTTCCCTTAACCCCAACGCGAAAGCCTCTAGCCAGTCATCGCCTACTTCCTTAGGCAGGCCAAGAACCATAAGATAGGCGCGCGGGAGTGCACCCATAGCAGCGAGGTCGGAGAGATTGACTCGTAGCAGTTTCTTCGCGATCAGGCCTGGAGGATCATTTTCCAAGAAATGCACCCTCGCCACCAAGGCATCAGTCGTCACCACCATCTCACGCACGCGTCCAGTCTCAAATAGAGCGGCATCATCCTTGAGTCCTAGCGCATCCTCGCTGGCGCTTGCCAGGGGGGCAAAAAAATGCGCGATGCGGGCGAATTCGTCCCTGTCAGTTTTAGGGCTCATCGCAAGGGGTCTCCCAGCCATCCTCCCGCAGGACATGGGCCAGACGGTCGAGGACGGCGTTGACGAAGGCTGGTTCCCGATCTTCGAAAAAGGCGTGGGTAATGTCCACGTATTCGGTAATCACCACCCGTGGCGGCACCTGCCCACAGGCCAAAAGCTCAAAGGACCCAGCGCGCAGAATCGCAAGCAGAATGGGCTGTATTCGGTCCATGTTCCAGTCATTGGCGAGATTCGAGGCAATCATGGGATCCAACTCTTCCTCGCGCGCAGCCACTCCCTCCACAATAGTAACGAATAGGGTGCGGTCGGCGTCCGCGACTGATCCCTCGTCTCCAGCGCCTAGCCGATGGTGGAGAAATTCCCCAATTACCTTTTGTGCTGGGCTCTCGGATAGAGTCATCTGATAGAGCGCTTGTACGGCCGCCAAGCGGGCGGCGCTGAGTGCCACGGTGGGGGAACTGCCCGCCGCCCTGTTAGCATCAGCCTTACGATTGCGAGGAAGACCCGATACCGGCGTCATTTAGGAAAAAGCTGAAAGTTGCGCTTGAGACGAATCATGTGGAGACAGGCGCGGGCCGCCCGTGCTCCTTGGTCACCCTTGCCCACCGCCGCACGCGCCAAAGCCTGGGCATGGTTCTCCACGGTAAGAAGCCCGAAGCCCACGGCAAGAGTGAATTTCTGCGCTAAATCCATGACTCCGCGCGAACATTCGCCACAGACGATATCATAATGTCTGGTTTCGCCCCGAATGACACAGCCCAACACCACGAAGCCGTCTATGGATTTCCCATCCCCTGCAGAACCATCCCCCGCCTCCATGGCATAACGGATGGCTGCGGGAATCTCCAGTGCACCAGGAACTGTGATTGAATCATAAGTAGCCCCTGCCTCTTCCAAGGCAGCGACGGCACCATGGTGCATTTCGTCACTGATGTCCTCGTAAAATCTAGCCTCCACGATCAGCACATGGGGCGGATTAGTCCTTCCGGTCATGGGTATCCCGTCTGGATGTTAGCAGCGCAGGGCGCCAAGGAACGCTGCTCGACAATACTCAGACCATAGCCTTCAAGCCCGACAATGGTGTGATGAGTGTTAGAGAGTAGAATCATGTCCTTCAGGCCCAGATCGAGCAAAATCTGCGCCCCCACACCATAATCCCGTAGTTCCACAGGATGTGCCCCCGATCCAGCCTCCGGTGCCTCTCCAGACCCCTTTGAAAACTCACCGTAGCGAGCCTTCATGCGATCAAGTAGGCTGGTAGGCCGTGGCTCACGGATCAGTACCACCACACCACGCCCAGCATCGTCGATCATGCGCATGGCAGTGTGCAATGCCGCGCCATGGCCGCCACAGAGGTCGCCCAGCACATCCTCCAGTACGTTAAGCGCGTGCATACGCACCAAGACCGGCTCCGGCGTCAAAATATCCCCTTTCACCAGGGCGATGTGTTCGGCGTATTCTACCTCGTTTACGTAAATGATCATGCGGAAGCTGCCGCCATACAGACTATCCAACTCCGTTTCCTGAACCCGGTGCACCACCTTTTCGGTGCGTCGCCGATAGGAAATAAGGTCGGAAATGGTGGCGATTTTCAGTCTATGCTCTGCGGCGAATGTCACAAGGTCCGACATGCGAGCCATAGAACCATCGTCGTTCATGATTTCACAGATAACGCCGGATGGGTTGAGACCAGCGAGGCGGGAAATATCCACTGCTGCTTCCGTATGCCCGGTCCGCACCAGTACGCCACCGTTACGAGCCACCAGTGGAAAAACATGGCCCGGCGAAACAACATCCTTAGTGCCCGACTTCCCATCAATGGCCACGGCAATTGTGCGCGCCCTATCAGAGGCGGAAATACCGGTGGTGACACCCTCGCGTGCTTCAATGGAAATGGTAAAGGCGGTCTGGTGGCGCGAGGCGTTCTCCGGTGACATGAGGCCCAACCCAAGATGTGCCACTCGTTCCGCGGTTAGGGAAAGACAAATCAGTCCGCGCCCATGCTTGGCCATGAAATTGATAGAATCGGCGTTCGCTTTTTCGGCGGGAATGACGAGATCCCCTTCGTTCTCGCGGTTTTCATCATCCACCAAGATAAACATGCGACCTGCCTTGGCCTCTGCGATGACATCTTCGATAGAAGAAAGATATTCCTTGTTAGACACAGTCATTCCTTCTCAAGAAGACGGGCCATGTAGCGCGCAAACATGTCGATCTCCAGATTAAGCCGATCTCCGGGTTTCAGGGAGCCAAAGGTAGTGCAATCTTGAGTATGGGGAATAATATTGACGCCGAAACGCCCGCCTTCAACCCAGTTCACCGTTAGCGACACCCCATCAATGGCTATTGAACCCTTGGCGGCTATATAGGGCATGAGATCATCTTCGGCCTCGAATGTGTAGAGGAAAGAATCGCCCTGCGGTGTTATATCGGTAACCCGCACTACGCCATCCACGTGGCCCGAAACAATATGCCCGCCTAGTTCGTCGCCCAACCTAAGTGAGCGCTCGAGATTGACCATCGTGCCTTCCCCCCAATTACCCAAGGTGGTACATGACAGAGTTTCTCCGGAAACATCCACCGTGAACCAATTGCCTTCTTCGTCGGCGCCTTTCTCCACAACCGTCAGACAGACACCAGAACAGGCAATGGAGGTGCCAAGGTTAATTGTGGCGGTATCATATCCTGTGCTCAGCACAAAACGAGTATCACCGCTGTGCTCCACGGAACGCACGCACGCTCTGTCGGTGATGATTCCCGTAAACATGGCTCGTGTTCTAGGCCTTACGGCCGTAGATTTCCAGAATATCTTCGCCCGAAGCACGCACCACCAGCCTGGTAAAATCCGCCGTCATAGACAGCTCATCAACACCAAAGGAGGCCACTGCGGCAAGACCATTGCCACCCATAACCCGTGGCGCGTGAAACCACGCCAACCGGTCCACAAGCCCTTGGCCTAGCAAAGCCGACGCCAAGTGGCCACCGCCTTCCACAAGAACCCGTGTTATGCCTTTCTTCGCTAGCGCCTGCAGCGTCGCTAGCGGGTCGAGATTACCGTCATCATCGCAGCCGATTTCCATGATCTCTAGGTTGCAACCACGATAGGCTTCAAGGCGCACCCGGTCACAGTCGAGCCTAGTAATCAGCCAAGTGGGATAACGTTCCGCGTTCTTCACTAAACGACCAGTGAGGGAGAGACGCAGCCGTGCGTCCATCACCACCCGCACCGGGGAGCCCTCCGCCAACCCCGGCAGGCGGCAGGTCAAGTCGGGATCGTCCGCCTGCGCGGTGCCACTACCCACCATTACAGCGTCATGGCGTAGGCGCATGCCGTGCACCACCTGACGCGACGTCTCACCGGTGACCCAACGGCTTTCACCATGACATGTAGCAATGCGACCATCCAACGTGGTGGCCAGTTTCAAAGTTACCAACGGGCGACCCTTCCTTACCCGCATGAAGAATCCGGCGTTGATTTCTTCCGCTTCTTGCGCGCAAAGGCCTACATCAACGGCAATTCCCGCCTTTTTCAAGGCGGCAATTCCCCGTCCCGAAACCCGAGGATCTGGATCCTCCACCGCCACTACGGCGCGAGAAATCCCCGCTTTGATCAGGGCACCTACACAGGGCGGGGTTTCTCCTGTATGGGCACAGGGTTCCATGGAGATGTAAGCGGTGGCGCCTTTGGCGCGGGATTTGGCACGGGAAAGAGCCTGCGTTTCGGCATGAGGACGTCCCCCGGGCTGGGTCCATCCGCGACTCATGATATAATCGGAACCGTTATTCCCCGACCCTACCAGAACACAGCCCACAGCGGGGTTCGGCCACACTCGACCCAGCCCCCGGCGTGCCAGACAAAGAGCCGTTTCCATGAAGTGGAGTTCGGCGGGATTGCTCCCCGGTCTAGCTCCTGAGTTAGTCCCCAGAGTCTTCTTCGTCACCGATCTGCCCCACAAAGTCCTCGAAGTCTTTCGCCTCGCGGAAATTCCGATAGACGGAAGCAAATCGCACATAGGCGACCTGATCGAGGGCGACTAGGGCATCCATCACCATCTCTCCAACACTTTCGGTGGGGATTTCGCTTTCACCGGAACTTTCCAGCCGTCTCTGGATACTGTTAGCAATACGTTCGATACGATCTGCTTCTACAGGACGCTTGCGACAGGAAATACTGATAGAACGGATCAGCTTGTCACGTTCAAAAGGTTCGCGGCGACCATTGCGCTTGAGGACCGTGAGATCGCGCAGCTGGACACGTTCAAAGGTGGTGAATCGCGAGCCACAATCTAAACACATGCGGCGGCGTCGGATTGTCGAATTATCCTCAGTGGGACGCGAATCCTTCACTTGGGTATCATCATGACCGCAAAACGGACAGCGCATTTCCCTCTCCCCCTATCCTCCTAAAGTTTTAGCTGTTCCTATAGCGCATTGTTATATATGGGAAATCTCCCACAAAGTTCCTGGACCTTAGCGCGAACTTCTCCTTCGGCTTTGCTGTTGTCATCGGAATTAGCAGCTAGCCCATCGAGAACGTCACCTATCATATTCCCCACCTGGGTGAATTCTTCGGTGCCGAATCCGCGGCTGGTAGCTGCGGGCGAGCCGAGACGAACGCCCGACGTCACCATAGGCTTCTCAGGATCAAAAGGCACCCCGTTCTTATTACAGGTGATAGCAGATTTCTCCAAGCTAGCCTCAGCGGCTTTGCCGGTGAGCTTCTTGGGTCGCAGATCCACCAGAATGAGATGGGTATCAGTACCGCCAGAAACAATATCTAGACCGCGATCCACTACAACCTTGGCTAAAGTCCTAGCGTTATCGCAAACGGCCTGGATATAGGTTTTGAATTCCGGTTTCAAAGCCTCGCCGAAAGCTACCGCCTTAGCGGCGATCACATGCATGAGTGGACCGCCCTGGAGACCAGGAAAAATGGCAGAATTTATTTTTTTGCCTATCTCGGCATCCCTCGAAAGGATCATGCCACCACGCGGGCCGCGCAGAGTCTTGTGAGTAGTGGTTGTTACAACGTCGGCGATGGTCAACGGACTGGGATGCAGTCCCGTCGCTACGAGACCCGCAAAATGGGCCATGTCCACCATCAGACAAGCCCCCACCTTGTCGGCGATATCGCGGAACTTTTGGAAGTCTATAACGCGGGGATAAGCCGAACCGCCAGCAATAATAAGCTTGGGTTTGTGTTCAGTAGCCAGCTTCTCCACTTCGTCGAAATCGATAAGGTGGTCGTCGCGGCGCACCCCATACTGGACGGCGTTGAACCATTTGCCAGATTCATTGGGCGGGGCGCCATGGGTAAGATGCCCGCCGGCGGCCAGTGACATGCCAAGGATAGTGTCGCCGGGCTTGATCAATGCCAGAAAGACTCCTTGGTTGGCCTGGGAGCCGGAGTGGGGCTGGACGTTGATGAATTCGCAGTCGAACAGCTCCTTTGCACGTTCAATAGCCAGGGTCTCGGCAACGTCCACGTGCTCGCAACCGCCATAATAGCGGCGACCGGGGTAGCCTTCGGCATACTTGTTCGTCATCAGCGTTCCCTGAGCGTCGAGAACAGCCTTGGAAACAATATTTTCTGAAGCGATGAGTTCAATCTGGTCCCGCTGCCGTCCGTACTCATCCTCGATGGCCTTCAACACATCAGGATCAGTCTCAGCCAGTCGGGCAGCAAAAAAAACATCCGTCGTTGCCATAGTTGAGCTTCCCCTTCCAATTCTCATTTCCCCACAGTGCCCTACGGGCCGCAAGGGTCTGAATCATCCCATCTTGGCGACGCGGCGCGCATGCCGCCCACCCTCAAACTCAGTCTCCAGGAACGTTTTCAAGCAGTTCCTGGCCACCTCGATTCCGACAATACGCCCGCCCAAAGCGAGAACATTGGCATCGTTATGCTGGCGCGACAGTCGCGCCGTCTCGACGTTGTGGCACAGGGAGGCACGAATGCCGGGATGCCTGTTGGCGGTGATGCTGACACCAATACCGCTGCCACAAACTAAAACACCCCGCTCCGCCAGACCCTTGATTATGGCCTCGGCAAGGGCGTGGGCAAAATCCGGATAGTCCACGGAATCGGGACCATCGGTTCCAAGGTCTAACACACCGTAGCCGAGACTTGAAATTTCCTCCCTGAGAGCTGTTTTCATCTCATAGCCGGCATGATCCGAGGCAATGGCTACTATCTGCTTCTGCTCTGACATGGTCTCTCTCACGCCCGATCCGCCACCCCCGAAACGCAGCAACCCGATTCTGGCTAAAGCGTCAGAAGGGAAGGATGTGCATTATCCGAGACTCTGAATAAACACCAAATATGGAAGGAAGTCATCCCCCCGCCACAAAATATCTTTCCTTAGGGGCGGCCTTGCAAACGCGCACTACGATATGGCGCTTACCCCCTTCACCCTTATCCAGTAATCCTTTAAATCCCGCTTTACACCTCCAGCAAGAAGGAACATACCGATACCGTTGGGCAGTGCCATGGCAAAAATCATGGCGTCTGAAAAACCGATCACCTTTCCCAGTTCCATAGAAGCACCGATAACGGTGAAGGCGCAGAAGATGAGCTTGAAGATATGGTCCGATACGGGGGTTTCCCCGAACAGAAAGGTCCAGGATTTCAACCCATAATAGGACCATGTAATGATGGTGGAAAAGGCGAACATGGTCACGGCCACCGCCAGGAGATACGGGAACCAGTCGAAGGCAGAGGCAAAGGCGGCGGAAGTCATTTCCACCCCGCGCAAACCCTCGCCTTCCAGGTAAACCCCTGAGATCACGATAACCAGCGCCGTCATGGTGCAAATGATCACGGTGTCGATAAAGGGCTCCAAAAGCGACACGAATCCCACCGAAAGCGGCTCGTCTGTCCGTACCGCTGAATAGGCGATGGGCGCCGACCCGATTCCCGACTCGTTGGAAAAGGTTGCCCTCTGGAACCCCCACATAAGCACCCCGATCAGGCCGCCGTACCCGGCCTCGGGGGTAAAGGCACCAACGAAAATAGCATGCATCGCATTGGGCACCTGTTCGGCATGGATGAGTAGGATGGCGATGGAAGAGAAAATGTAAAACAGGCCCATGAAGGGCACTACAAATTCGGTCACATGGGCGATGCTCTTGATACCACCGATAATCACCAGGGCAACGATACCAGCCAGCACAAGACCGAACAGCCAGCCGCTGTCACTGAGAAAGCCCGCAGCGCCTCCGGTGACTGTCGAAACCTGCTGGAATGCCTGATTGGCCTGGAACATATTGCCCGCGCCTAGCGACCCGCCCACGCACATGACGGCGAAAAAGACGGCCAATACTTTGCCAAGACGGGGCAAGCCGTGCTCGGCAAAGCCGCGGCTAAGGTAATACATGGCACCGCCGGAAACTGTGCCGTCCTCGTGCACCACGCGGTATTTAGCCCCCAGGGAACATTCCAGAAATTTAGACGCCATGCCGAAAAACGCGGCGACGATCATCCACAACGTGGCCCCCGGCCCGCCCAGGGCGATGGCGGCGGCGACGCCGGCGATATTGCCGAGCCCTACCGTACCTGAAAGCGCTGCCGTCAGGGCTTGGAAATGTGTGACTTCGCCTGGTTCAGAGCTAGGAGCGTGCCGCCCCCGCACAATCGAGAGAGCATGGGCAAAGCCCCAAAAATTGATGAACCGAAAATAGATAGTGAAGATCACGGCGGTGAGGATCAGCCACACCACGATAACCGGAAACTTGGATTCGCCCACCGACACCGTATAGAAGACGAAGCTTGTCACAACATCGGAAAGCGGGGCCACGGCCTCGTTAATTCGTTGATCGAGACTCACCTCGCCCGCCACAGCCACAGGCCCCTCCGCCTGTGCTAACGCATCGGCTACTGACAGGGTCAGAACCAACGACAACAGGACTAAAAAAAATACCTTAGACAATTGCTTCATCTTTCTCCCCTAGCGGCGACCCCGCACTCCTGCCGTTATCCTAAGCGTTCACACATAAAATAGTATGGCAGGGAAAACTCCTCCGAAGTTGGAAAACAATCGTGCTAACCCGCCTGTAAATGTGAAACCACCTCAAAAATTTCGTCATAGGCATGGTGGAGGTCATCCTCGCCAATGCAATAGGGCGGCATGAGATAGACCACGTTGCCTAGGGGGCGCACCAGCAAGCCGCGGGAGAGAAATGCCTCGTGTAGGTGCTGAGCCCAGGATGACCCATACTCCTTGCTTCCCCCCTCCAAGTCGAAGGCGGCAATAGAACCCATGACTCTGGTGTTGTGCACATTGGACAGGCGGGAGAGATCTCGCATTCTCCGGCGGTGCAGATCTTCCATAGCCGCCACCCGCTCTAACGTAGAATCGTTCTCGAAGAGGTCAAGCGAGGCCAAAGCTGCGGTGCAACCCAGCGGATTAGCGGTGAAGGAATGGCCGTGGGCAAAAGCGCTCCCGAAATCCCCACCGAGAAAGGCATTATGAATTTTCTCACTACAAATGGTGACCGCCAGCGGCAGGAACCCCCCGGTGAGCCCCTTAGCAAGACAGATGATATCGGGCGCCACTTCTGCTCTGTCACAGGCGAACATGGAACCGGTGCGGCCGAATCCCGTCATCACCTCGTCGAAGATGATCAGTACTTCCGCCTCACGCAGGCGTCCGCATAGGGAACGGAGGAACTCCGGACGGCACATACGCATGCCACCTGCCCCCTGCACCAAAGGCTCAATGATGACCGCCGCCACCTCCCCACCGGACTCGTTAGCAAGAACGGTATCAATTTTGGCAAGTGCCTCCTCTTCCTTCTCCGGGGCCCCGTTATCACCCTCCCAAGTGGCGGGAAATGGAAGGAACGTCACCGGTAGGACAAGGTCGTCGAAGGGTGTATAAAACCCGGTGGAAGAGCCCACCGACATGGCACCCAGGGTGTCACCATGATAGCCCTTGGAAAAGGCGAGGAAACGCTTGCGCTTTGTCTCTCCCTTGTTGTGCCAGTACTGCCAGGCGATCTTCAGGGCCACTTCCACCGCCGTGGAACCGTTATCGGAGTAGAACACCCGCGTGAGTTCCGGTGGCAGCAGTTTTGCTAGACGCGATGCCAGACGCGCCGCAGGGGCATGGGTGAAGCCCGCAAACATCACATGTTCGAGACGCTTGGCCTGTTCCGCCACGGCCCCTGCGATGGCAGGATGGGCATGGCCATGGAGAGTCACCCACCAGGAGGAAATGAGATCGAGGATGTTTCTCCCGTCAGCAGCGTGCAACCACGCCCCCTTGCCGGAGACAATCTCCAGGGCGGGCCCAGCTGTGCCTGCCTGAGTGAAGGGATGCCATACATAACGCACGTCGAGGGCAGGGATATCCTCACGTTCAACCATGGGCTGTCCCCGTGGAGCCGGCCACCATATGCCTAGCTTCGGCAAAACATGGGGGTGTGTTGTTCGCGAGAGTAGCGATGGCACCAGCGTCCAGAGGGTCGAGAAGGGGCACCTCACCAAGCGTGGGAACTACACCAAATTGCTCCACGGCCTTACGGTTGGAAGCGTCTGGAGGTCCGCAGAAGACCATGCCAGCGACCTCCAGCCCTCGCGACCGCAGGGCTTCTAGACTGAGCAAGGAATGGTTGATAGTACCCAGCGCAGTGCGCGCCACCAACACTACCGACAGACCGAGGTGGGCTATTAGTTCCGCCATCACCAGCCCCTCACCAAGAGGCGCCAGAACGCCGCCCGCCCCCTCCACCACCATGGGCCGGGAACTTTGGGGAAGGGAAAACCCAGCTATAGTGATCCTCACCCCTTCATGCTGCGCTGCTGCTTGGGGGGAGAGGGGCGCCTGAAGCGCGTAAGTCGGGGCATGAAAACGGTCTCCATGGAATCCACTCAAGCGACGTACCGTTTCGCTATCGCTGTCGCCTTCGGCAAGGCCCGTCTGCACAGGTTTCCAGTAATCGCCATCTAGGGCACGCATAAGCCATGCCGCCACCACTGTCTTGCCGACGCCTGTGTCGGTGCCGGTGACGAACACCCCCTTCACGACGCCCCTCCGTTTCGGGTAAAAATGCCGTAGAGCACGTGATAAGTGACGCTGAAGCTGGCACCGTTCTCTCCATTTCCGTTCTTACTATCGATTTCCCGCAGCAAAGCACGCATTTTCCCTGGTGCCTGCGGCACGTGGGCAGGATCTGGAACATGGGCACCGATGGCTTTTAGTTCGTGGAGAAACTCTATGGCCGATACGTGGCAGCGCGGAATACGCACCTCTTCCACCCAGCCTTCGCCACCGCCGGGCCATGCTTGCTCTAGCTCCCGCGCTGTGGGAAAGGAAGGGATGCCAGATTCCACCCCATGATCATCGCAGGCTACCCGCCATTCCTGGAGACTCCCCTCCCCCAGCATGGTGAAAGCGAGGCGGCCGCCAGACACCAGACAGTCCGCAAGGCGCACTATGGCGGCGGGAAGGTTCTCGAACCACTGGAAAACCAGGCTGGCGGCCACTAGGCCATAGCGTTCAGCTATCGCCAGCATTTCGCCATCCATGACAGCGAAGCTGGCGTCTTTAACGGAAGCCTCGAGCCGCTCCCGACATCTGGCCACCATAGGAAGCGAGAGGTCGGTAAAGAGACAGGGAATCCCTGCTAGATGATCTTCCAAGGCTGCACCCAGAAACCCTGTGCCGCAGCCGATTTCAAGATACGGCGCTGCCACCCTTTTCCCGGCAATGAATTGTGCCAAGTCGTGGGCCACCCGGTGCTGCAGGATAGCGTAGCGGTCGTAGCTGGAGGCCGCATTGCCGAAGGCGCGTGCCACCTCGCGTTTGCGATGAAGGGATTTTTGCCGGGCGGATTTACGCATGGCGGGATCATCGCCAGAGCTCAGGCGTGCATTATTGGTAGCAAAACCGGTCATGATAACCTCGACACGAGGGCACGCAAGTGCTCGGCGCACCATTGGGGTTGTGTCTGAGGCAGCCCGTGATCGCCGCGAGGCGCGCAATGGAGAGTCGTCTCCGGCCGTCCCCCGTAAATCCCTTCGGTGAGTGCCCACGGCACGACAGCATCCTCTTCCCCACCCAGCGCCAGCAGGGGAACCGTTTCGGCTGCCAGGTGATCGCGCAGGTCCCATTGCCGAAGCCAGTCTAGTCCCTCATTAAGCCGCAATCCATCCAGCCCTTCGGGAGCTGTGCCGACGCCGCATCGGTGGCGGAAATCATCCACGGTAGCTTGGGGCTCCCGCTTCATCCGCGCCGCCATGCGCTCCAGCAAGCGCGGTGCCACACCAAGAGGATAATCCGTCGCCGAAACAAAACGTGGCATGCCACATATGCTCACCAAGGCATCCCAAGGGAAGGGACGTTGTCGCAACAGCCACATGAAGCCCAAGGAATGGCCAACCGCAATCACCGGGGTGCCGGCATCGGGATGCGCCGTCATCGGATGACCGAAAAAGCCAAGGTCGTGGACCCGTGTCACCATATCTCCCAACAAATCACACAGAGGATCCCAGACCTTCGCATCGAATCCCCAGCCGTGAACCAGAACCAGCTGCACACCCGTCACGATGCCACTCGTTTCTGCTTCTGTGATCCCGATGGTTTATTCGCAGCCAGCCTGACCACCGCTTCTTTGAGTCGTGCTAGGTCTTCTGCCTCATGAGCGGCAGAAATGGCAAAACGAAGGCGGCTGGTTCCCTCGGGCACAGTAGGAGGACGGATAGCCACGACGAGGAATCCTATCTCCTCCAAAGCACAGGAAAGGTCTCGTGCCTCGTTGTCCTCACCCACAATCAGGGGCACGATCTGGGTCGTAGACTGACCGCAATCGAGTCCTGCAGCACGCCAAGTAGCGCGTAAATCGTCTGCCTGTTGCAGTAGCCGTGTGCGCGTTTTTCCCAAGGCGGGAAGAAGATCCAGCGCCGCATCCATGGCCCCCAGAGCTGTCGGCGGTACGGCCGTGGAATAGACAAGTCCACCACAGCAGTTAACAAGATAATCACGCAGGCTTGCCGAACAGGCGCAATAGGCCCCGAAGCCCCCAAGTGCCTTGCCGAAGGTGCCCATGACCAGATTGGCTGCGCCCGGATGATCGGCGCTTAGACCGAACCCGTTCTTGCCAAGAACTCCTGTAGCGTGGGCCTCATCGAGATAGAGGAAGGCATTAAAACGTCGCGCCAGACAGGCTAGAGTAGAAATATCTGCGCGGTCGCCATCCATGCTGAAGACGGTTTCTGAGAGGATAAAGACAGGGACATTTTCTGCGCCTGACGCTTTGGCCTCCAGCAATTCCTCCAGATGGCTCATATCGTTGTGGCGGTAGCGTATCTGGTGCACACCTGCAGCGAGACATCCAGCATGGAGACTGGCGTGGTTAAGACGGTCGGCAAAAACCAGTGGTACTGTGCCATGAACGCGGGAGTCCAGCAGAGCCGGCAAGATGGAGACATTGGCCTGATAACCGGAAACGAGGACTAGGGCAGTTTCGGTTCCCTTGCCGCTGGCGAGTTTTTCCTCCACCTGCGCGAAGGGCTCTATATTGCCACTCACCAGTCGCGAAGCACCGCTACCCACACCCCATCGCTCTCCCCACTGAGCGGAACGAGTGGTCAGTTCGGGATGGCAGGAAAGTCCCAGATAATCGTTGGAGGAGACATTCACCAACTCCCGTCCGTTCACCAATATCTTTCCAGGAAGCAAGGGTGTTTCCCCGAAAGCCGGGCGACCAATCTGGCGCAGGACACGTCGCCGCCCCGTTCTCTCCAGCTCGTCACAAAAGCTTGTGAAAACACGCTCCGGCATCACCACGGTCCCGTTTTAATAAAGGAAAGACCCTTTCTTTTCTTGCCTGAAGGCAGAGATGTCAATTGCCGGGATTCCCCCGGGGAAATTCTACACACTCTGGTTAGTCGCCTCGGAGTGTAAAATAGGGAATATTTATATTGTATAGGGCGCGCCTATGTTTCTATGATACTTCCATGACTCTTGGTGCTCGCATAAAACAGGCACGGAACCAGGCGGGAATCTCGCAGACCCGGCTGGCAGCCCTGATCGGTCTGCGCCAGCCTACCATTTCCGACTGGGAAAGGGATGAGGTGGAGCCCACCCGTGCTAATTTACGGGCCGCCGCGCAACAGCTTGGCATCTCCCCAAACTGGCTGACCTTCGGCGATGATAGACCGGGTGATGGCGGGGAAACACAGAACGGCGAATCTTCACTTCCAGGCCACTTTTGCCGGGACTCCGGTTTCCCTCATACCCGCCTGCGCCGCAACCGTTGTCATCCCTGGAGCCGCGCCTTGGTGCGTGAAAACATCCTTACTCCCAGCGACCTGATTTGGCCGGTCTTCGTGCGCGAGGGCAAGAACAAACGTACCTCGGTCCCTTCCATGCCCGACGTGGAGCGCCTCACCGTGGATCTTCTGGTGAAGACCGCTGGTGAGGCTGCTAGCCTGGGTATTCCCGCCCTGGCCCTCTTCCCGGTGGTAGACAAATCCCTCAAAAACGAAGAGGCCAGTGAGGCTCTCAATCCCGAAAACCTGGTGTGCCGCGCCGTGGCTGAAGTCAAGGCCGTCCATCCCAGCATTGGCGTTATCTGCGACGTAGCGCTCGACCCCTACACATCCCACGGCCAGGATGGTCTCCTTCGTGACGGCGAGGTAATTAATGACGAAACCGTGGAAGTGCTGTGTCAACAGGCAGTGGTCCTAGCCCGTGCCGGCTGCGATATCATAGCCCCTTCAGACATGATGGACGGACGCGTGGGCGCTATCCGCGACACCCTGGACAGGGTCGGATTCCAGAATGTGAGCATCCTCTCCTACTCCGCCAAGTACGCTTCCGGCTTCTACGGGCCCTTCCGCGATGCTGTGGGCTCGGCGGTGGCGTTGGGTGGCGGTGATAAGAAAACTTATCAGATGGACCCCGCTAACAGCGACGAAGCCCTGCGCGAGGTGGCGCTGGATATTGCCGAGGGGGCAGACATGGTTATGATTAAGCCGGGCCTGCCCTATCTCGATGTGATCCGCCGGGTTAAGGATACCTTCGCTGTACCCACACTGGCCTATCAGGTGAGCGGCGAATACGCCATGCTGAAAGCAGCAGCTGAAAAGGGCTGGCTCGATTTTCCCACGGTCATGACGGAAAGCCTCATGGCTTGCAAACGCGCTGGAGCCGACGCCATTTTCACTTACGCCGCGTCGGACATGGCCAAGGCCCTCCATAGCAGGTGACTTAGCGCGATGCCGCCGGTCATGGAACTCTTGGCCTCTCTACTGAAGGAGCGGGTTAGTTCTTTTCCATCCAATCCAAGATAAGTGCAATCTGGTTCGGCTTCATCAATGACGGCGCGTGACCTATTCCCGGTAACTCCACGCAATCCACCCGTTTCGGCTCGCGTTTTTGCATAGTTTCTGCCACTTTTGCTGAGAGAATCGGTGACTCCGCCCCGCGCAACACCAACACCGGACAGGCGATGGCGTCCCACACATGCCACAGCCGTAGGGAAAACGGTGGCAGCCAGCGCAGAGGTTTGGAAATGGCGGGATCGAAAGCAAGGCGATAGCCCCCGTCCTCGAGGCGGTAGCTGGCAATCTCGGCTAAAGCCCTCCACTGCGCCGTCTCGTGGGAGCCAGCCCCGGCATAGATGGTGCGCAGATACAATTCCACTTCTTCTAGGTCAGCGAAACGGGGGTCCGCCCCTACATAGGTGCGGATATGCTTTATGGGACCTCGGGGGATCACCGCGCCCACGTCGTTGAGTACAAGGCGGCGCAGCGGGGTCACAGCTTTGGCCGCCAGCATCATGCCCAGAACCCCGCCCATGGAGGTGCCGATGAGGGTGATGTCGCGAACTCCGAGATGGGAAACCAGCGCTTCAAGATGGGAGAAATAGCGCCGGATGTTATAGTCCTTGGGACGCTTCAACCATCCGCTCTTGCCCCGCCCCACCATATCGGGACAGACCACGCGGTATCCCGCATCTGAAAGCGCGTCAGCAAGTTTATCGAAGAACCGTCCGTTGCCTGTCAGCCCGTGCAGGCACAGCACCAGACCCAGCTCGGTGTTTCCCCGCGATGCCCGGTCATAATAGACCATACGGCATTGCCCCTCATGCACGGGAACAGAAATATGTGATTCCTTCATGGACACGATCTAGCAGCCCCATCACGATGTTAGATGTTAGACTTTAGACTAAGGTCCCCACCCCCAATCAAGGATTGCTTCAAGGAGACTGACATGACCGCCTCCACACCAGCCCCGCTTTCCGGAATTACCGTCATTGATCTCTCCCGCATCCTCGCCGGGCCCTACTGCACCATGGTATTGGCTGAGCTGGGTGCTCGCGTCATCAAGGTAGAAACACCCGAAGGCGATGACGCGCGCCGCATCGGCCCCTTTATCGAAGACCGCTCGGCCTATTTCATGTCGCTCAATCACGACAAGGAAAGCATTGCGCTAGACCTGCGCGAGGAAGGCGACTGTGTCTTGTTCCACAAGCTGCTAGAAAAAGCCGACGTGCTGGTGGAGAACTTCCGTGCCGGCACCATGGAAAAGCTAGGGCTGGGCTGGGAGGAGCTGAACGCCCGCTACCCGCGCCTGATCTACGCCGCAACTTCGGGATTCGGCCATACCGGCCCATACAACGACCGTGCCGCTTACGATATGGTAGTGCAGGCTATGGGTGGAATCATGAGCCTTACCGGCCATCCCGGCGGGGCGCCCACCCGAGTAGGCACTTCCATCGGTGATATCGCTGCCGGTCTGTTTACCGCGACTGGCGTCAACGCCGCCCTTTACCAGCGCCAAAGTACCGGTAAGGGTGTAAAGATTGATGTGGCTATGCTCGACTGCCAGCTAGCGATCCTGGAAAATGCCTTAGCTCGCTTTGCTGCTACCGGCGAGGTGCCCGGCCCCCTTGGGGCGCGCCATCCCTCCATCACCCCCTTTGACGCCTTTACCACCGCTGACGGCTATCTAGTGATCGCTGCTGGCAACGACCGCCTGTTCGAACGGTTATGCCAGACGCTGGAACGTACGGACCTGGCCACAAACGACTTGTTCGCCGACAATCATCTGCGTACCCGCCACAGCGAGGCCCTAAAAGACGAACTGGAAACAGTTCTGACCACAAAACCCACCGTCCATTGGCTTGCCCTTCTCGAGGCGGCAGGCGTACCCTGCGGCCCCATCAATAACATAGCTCAGGTAATCAATGACCCACAGATCGCCGCTCGTAACATGGTGGTCACTTGCGAGGACCCTGTAGCCGGAACCGTCCCCATTCTGGGCAACCCTATCAAAATTTCCGGGGTTACTGATTCCACCTCGCGGCGGCCTGCTCCAGAGCTTGATGGGGACCGAAAAAGAATTCTATCAGAACTTTAATAAAGTAATATAACATATTACTTATAAAGTATTTTTTATGAAAAAATTACAGAGATCATCTGTCCAGATTCTGGTTCTAATACTGGCCGTTTTCCTGCTTCTCGGGGGAGCTGGATTGCTGTGGCTGCGCACCTCCCTGCCTCAGACTGAAGGGGAAATTACACTCCCCGGGCTAACTGCTCCAGTGACGGTCACGCGCGATACCCACGGCATCCCGTGGATCGAGGCCAACACCCAGAATGACGCTTACTTTGCGCTAGGTTTCGTCCACGCCCAGGACCGGCTGTGGCAGATGGACATCATGCGCCGTACCGGGGCCGGGCGACTCTCGGAAATCCTAGGATCGGACATGCTACCCCGTGACCGGTTGGCCCGTGCGCTGGGGCTGGCACGGCTGGCCAAAGCTGGGCTTGAACATCTCTCTCTGCCAATGCGAGATTCGCTTGAATCCTACAGTGACGGCGTCAACGCCTATCTAGCCACCCGCACAGGTACCCTGCCGCCCGAATTTATAATCCTCAGTTATGAGCCAGAACCGTGGAAACCTGTGGATTCGCTCATCTGGGGCAAACTCATGGCTCTGTGGTTGTCCTCAAACCGACGCGAGGAGTTGCTGCGCTCACGGCTCGCCACAAAGCTGAATACGCCCCTGCTGGAAGATTTATGGATGTCCTCCCAGCAATCTGGCGTCACCAAAGCCGACACAGGAAACCCCGGAGCCAATGCTGCCACGCAGACTGCCCCATCAAACCGGACTTCCCTGAGTTTTTCTAAGCTGGGCCACCTTTTCGACGGCCTCTGGACAAACGGCTTGTGGCACGCCTCATCCAAACCGAAGGAATTTCTCAGCGCTTCCAACAACTGGGTGCTTTCAGGACGCCACACTAAAAGCGGCATACCCCTTCTCGCCAACGACCCTCATCTCTGGATGTCCATGCCAGGAGTCTGGTACTTGGCACGGCTGACCACGCCGGAGAGGGACCTTGCCGGAGCCACTGCGCCGGGCGTACCATTTACCGTCCTCGGCCATAATTCCCATATAGCCTGGGGCTTCACCACTACACACTCAGATACCCAGGATTTCTTCATCGAACGTCTCGACCCTGAAAAACCCGGCCTCTACCTCACCCCAGAAGGCCCCCGTTCCTTCCTCACACGCTATGAGACCATCTCCGTGCGCGGTGACCAGGACGAGGTTCTGGAACTGCGCGAAACCCGCCATGGCCCTGTTATTTCAGACATCCTGGAAGACGCGGACATTGACCCCGGACATGTTCTGGCCTTGGCCGATCCGGCCCAGCGCAGCGACGACCTAACGGCGCAGGCCATTTACCATCTTAACATGGCCCGAAACTGGAGAGAATTCACGGCAGCCATAAAAGATTTTCATTCACCGCAGCAGAATATAGTTTACGCCGATGTGGCGGGGAATATTGGGTTTTACGCCCCGGGCCGCCTACCCCTGCGCAAAGACGGCGATGGCACCGCACCGGTGCCGGGCTGGAATGGTGATTTTGACTGGACCGGTTTCATTCCATTTGACCAACTTCCCCACGCCCTTAACCCGCCCTCGGGGCGCGCTGTCACCGCTAATCAGAAAATCGTTGAAGACGGGTACCCCCATCTTTTATCCGCCAAGTGGCGGGCGCCATACCGTGCGCGGCGCATCCACGAAAGACTTAGCGCTGAGGAGAAACACGACCTAGAGAGCATGACCACTATCCAGCACGATTCCGTTTCCCTCATGGCCCGCGACATTCTTCCTCTGATGTTGTCCATAAAGGGAAACGATCCTGACAGCAGTAAAGCTCTAGCCTTACTGCAAGACTGGGATGCCGTCATGGACCGGAACCGGCCCGAGCCGCTTATTTTCTCGTCCTGGCTTGAGCATCTTCAGAAACGCATCGCTGCCGATGAACTGGGGGATCTCTATGATGATATCCACCGCATACGCCCCGGATTCCTGACCGCAGTGCTGGCCGGAAGAACCTTTTCCGGCCATGACTGGTGCGATGATGGAAGAACAGTGGAGATGGAAACCTGTGCTTATCAGCTGATCCTCGCTCTAGGTGACGCCACAACGGCGTTGCGAAAAGCCTACGGTAACTGGATTGAAACGTGGCGCTGGGGCGACGCCCACCGTCTGAGCTTCTCCAGTCCCCTACTTTCGCGGCTGCCACTTCTTGGGACTCTGGCGGCGACTATTGTGGAAACCGACGGCGGCAACGAGACTGTCAACCGGGGGGCCTACAAAAGCAACGAGTCCGGCACAATATTCACCCATTTTCATGGGCCAGGTATGCGCGCTGTCTATGACCTCTCGAAACTGGAAGACTCACTCTTCATGATCGCACCAGGACAGTCGGGGAATGTATATTCCCACTATTTTAATGACCTCGTGATCCCCTGGCGCGACGGCCATTATGTGATGTTTCCCAGCGCTACTAATATGACAGGGAAAACTGTCGCACGACTGTATCTTAAACCACATTAGTACCGTAAAACTCAGAGGATTGATTTAAGAGGGCTGCATTATTATGGTGCCCGTTCCTTTATTCCGGTCGGCAAACATGACTCAATAATATCCGCAAGAATATGAGGCATCGCACACCCCGTCATCTGTCTGTGAAGAGGTAAAATTAATGACTCGCAAACATCCAGGTCATTTCCACACATATATTCCCGGGCCCACCAATATTCCACCCCGGATTCTGAATGCCGCCCATGTCCCCACCGAGGATATGCGCAGCCCCGAGTTCCCCGAACTCACCAAGCCCCTATTCGAGGACTTGAAGAAGATTTTCAAAACCAAGGACGGCCAGGTGTTCATCTTTCCCAGTTCCGGCACTGGAGCCTGGGAATCGGCCATCACTAACACCTTGTCTCCGGACGAGAAGGTGCTGATCTACCGTTTCGGTCAGTTCAGCCTGCTTTGGGTGGATATGTTCGAGAGGCTTGGCCTGGACGTGGACGTACGCGATGTGGAGTGGGGCACCGGCACCCCGCCCGAGGACGTGGAGGCCACACTCATGGCCGATACCAGCCACGAATACAAGGTTGTCTGTGTCACCCAGAACGAAACTGCCACCGGTGTTACCTCCGACGTGGCCGCGGTACGCAAAGCCATTGACGCCACCAATCATCCGGCCATGCTTTTCGTGGATGGTGTCAGCTCTATAGCCAGCATTGATTTCCGCATGGACGAATGGGGCGTGGACTGCGCTATTTCCGGCTCCCAGAAAGGTTTCATGCTACCCGCTGGCGTCGGTCTTGTCTGCGTCAGCCAGAAGGCCCTAAAGGCTCACGAGTCAGCCAAGTTGAAGCGCTGTTACTTCTCCTGGGAAGACATGATGAAGGTCAACAAGGATGGCTATTTTCCTTATACGCCGCCCACCCCCATGCTCCATGCCATACGTGCTTCTATTGACATGCTCATGGACGAGGGGCTTGAGAACGTGTTCGCCCGTCATCACCGTCTTGCCGAAGGTGTGCGCCGCGCCGTCAAGGACGGCTGGGGGCTTAAGCTCTGTGCAAAAGAGGAAAAGTGGGAATCTGACACCGTCAGCGCCATCCTCGTGCCAGAAAACAAGGACGCCAAGGAAGTGATTTCCACTGCCTATAACAAATACCACCTTTCCCTGGGAGCTGGCCTGACCAAGGTAGCCGGCAAACTGTTCCGTATTGGCCATCTCGGCGACCTAAACGAACTAATGCTGGCTAGCGCCATCGTTGGCGCAGAAATGGCTATGCTTGATAACGGGTTCGATATCAAGCCCGGAAGTGGTATCGCAGCGGCCAGTGAGTATTGGCGCAAAAACTAGATCGGAGGAGCGATGAGTAAACCAAAGGTCATCGTCACCCGCCGCTGGCCAGAGGCCGTCGAGAAGAAGATCTCGGAGCTTTTCGACGCCACCCTTAATACCGAGGACACACCCCTTTCCGTAGCCGATCTTCAGGACGCCATGAGGACAACCGATGCGGTCCTGTGCACTGTCACCGACAGGATGACGGCGGAAGTCCTCAGCGTTGACGGAAGACGAGCTAAAATACTCGGTAATTTTGGGGTCGGTTTTAACAATATTGACATTGAGGCAGCCAAAGCAGAAGGGCTGGTGGTCACTAACACACCGGAGGTCTTAACTGACTGCACTGCCGATATTGCCATGACACTGCTTCTTTCAGTGGCGCGCCGCACCGGTGAGGGTGAGCGCCACCTGCGTGGCGGGGAGTGGACTGGCTGGCGCCCCACCCATATGATGGGAGCCAAGGTCACGGGTAAAAAACTGGGCATTATTGGCATGGGTCGCATCGCCCAAGCGGTGGCAAAAAAGGCCTACTCGGGCTTCGACATGAAAATTGCCTATTACGACCCCTATCTTCCAGACCCCGACTCCGTCAACAAGGCCTTTGACGCCGAAAGCTGCGGTTCCATTGAGGCCGTGTTGGCGGATTCAGATTTTGTGTCTCTGCACTGTCCAGCTACGTTGGAGACCCGGCACCTGATGAACGCCGAGCGTTTCAAGGCCATGCAGCCTTATGCTTTTCTCATTAATACCGCACGCGGCGACGTGGTGGATGAGGCGGCGCTGGTGGCGGCCCTCAAGGCGGGCACCATCGCCGGGGCTGGGCTTGACGTGTACGAACGCGAACCTGAAGTTACCAGGGAACTTCTAGAGATGGAAAACGTAGTGTTGCTGCCCCATCTCGGCAGCGCAGCACTAGAAACGCGAGAAGGTATGGGATTCAAAGTCGTTGCCAATGTAGAGGCTTTCTTTTCTGGAAAGGAGCCGCCGAACCGTGTTGCATAACAACCAAAAACCGCGCTGCATAAGGTAAAAATCCCCCTCACCCACCCCCATGGAGTTTCCCATGGTTTCACAGATCTATGCTGCGTCCCTGCGCCAGATAGCGGAATCCCTCTTCCGCGCAGGCATCGAGGCCGCCGATCCCGGCAAAGCCGTCACCCGCGTGCTGCAGATCCGCGATGGTCAACTCCATATTCTTGGTGACGACGGCGATCCCGCTAATTCGCGCAGCGCCCCGTGGCGGCGGATTTTTGTGGTCGCCTTCGGTAAGGCTGCTCTGGCCATGGCCGAAGCCACGCGGGACGCTCTACCGACAAACTTGTTCCACGGCCCCGGTGTGGCAGTCACCAATTACGCAAACGCCCGCAATGCTGACGGCTTCACCGTCATTGCCGCCGGCCATCCCCTGCCAGACACTAATGGCGTGAAGGGCGCGCAGGTGATTGTTGAAACCATCGGTAGCGCTGGGGAAAACGATCTGGTACTGGTGCTCATCAGCGGCGGCGGATCGGCGCTCATTCCCTACCCCGCCCCCGGGCTGGTCTTGGAAGACAAGATCGCCACCACCAACCTGCTGCTGAGGAACGGCGCAAATATCGGCGCCATGAATACGGTACGCAAGCATCTCTCGGGGATTAAGGGCGGTGGTTTAACCCGTTTCACCGTGCCCGCCGATCTCCACGCCTTGATCCTTTCCGACGTGCTGGGCGATGACCTCAGCACCATCGCCAGCGGCCCTACCGTTCCCGACGCCACCACCTTCGCCGATGCCAAGCGAATCCTGGAGACCATCGATGCTTGGGATAAGGCTCCAGAAGCCGTTCGTTCTTACATAGAAAAGGGCGTGACCGGCGAAGTACAGGAAACGCCTAAGCCCAGCGACCCCCTGTTCGCTACCACCGCCAGCACCCTGGTGGGCAGTAACGGTGTCAGCTTGGCGGCGCTTTCTGAAGCTGCGTATAGTGCAGGATGCGAGGTGCAGCTGTGGGATTCGCACCTCACTGGCGAGGCTCGTGAGGAAGCCAAAAAATGGGCCACCGCTGCCCTGACTGTCCACCGCGAAACCCCAGACATACCCTTGGCTATGGTGGCCGGCGGCGAGACCACAGTAACATTGAAAGGCGCGGGTCAGGGCGGCCGCAACCAGGAGATGGCCCTAGCTTTCGCGCTGGCCGCCGAGAAGACCGGACTTTCTGGTGACTGGGTTTTCTTAAGCGGTGGCACCGACGGCCACGACGGACCCACTGACGCTGCCGGCGGCGTGATGGATAGGGAAAGTTGCGTACGCATGCGTGAGGCTGGTGTGGACCCACAAGCTTTCCTCGTCGACAATAATTCCCATGCGGCGCTGGAGGCCTCCGGCGACCTTCTTGTAACCGGCGCTACCGGTACTAATGTGGCCGACCTCCAGGTTTTTCTGCTCTCCTGAAACCCTATGGCCAGGGTTCAATTGTGGAACTCTTAAGGCCGAATTTCGTATAATAAAAAGAGAAACCCCCTACATACTGATTGCCCATTTCTTCCCATGAACAATCTTTCTTCCCCTGTCACTACCACCAGAGAGCCCAAGACGGACTCGCGCTGGCACGGCTTACCGCCGGACCCGCTCGCCGAGCTACATCTCTACCAAGGCGTTATGTGGCGGCGTATCCTCGCTTATATGACCGACGCGATGATAATCGCTGTGATCTTAGTACCCACCTGGATGATGGCCGCCGCCGGGGGGCTTGCTACTTTGGGCCTACTCTGGCCGCTGCTTTGGGTGCTCGCCGCCTGCATTCCCTTCGCCTACCACACCTTTCTTATCGGCGGCACAAGGTCCGCCACCTGGGGTATGCGCCTGTTTGACATCGAGGTGCGGGATTGGGGGGGCGGACGTCCCAACCTGTTGCAAGCCGCAGCCATGACCGCCATTTTTTACATCTCCATGGTCACCTTCTGGCTGGTTCTGGTCATCGCGCTCTTCAACAACTATCATCGAACTTTGCATGACTTCGCCACCCATCTTGTGGTGGTGCGTAATCTTCCCCGTACCGCCGCTCCCTCGGAACTTATGCCATGAGGAGGCAGCATCAAAAGACGGCTACGTGAGAATAGGTTGCCCATATGACTCGGTTCCCCATAGACCCGTCACAGCCCTTCTACCTCACCTTTCCTCTGCCCTGTTCCTATCTCGATGGACGCATGGAGCAGCGCGTTTTCACTGTTCTTACGGGGCTTACGGGCGGAAAATCGGCCTCCTTGTTCGACTTTCTCTCACACGCTGGATTTCGCCGCAGCCTTGATACGGTTTACCAGCCTAGCTGCCCCGGATGCGACGCTTGCGTGTCGGTGCGCATTCTCACCCACGGGTTCAGACCCAGCCGGACTTTCCGTCGTGTGCTCCGGGCCAATCGCGACATCACCGCAGAACTGCTTCCGGCTCGTGCCACCAAGGAACAGTATGATCTCTTTTCCCGCTACCTAAGATCCCGCCACTGCGACGGTGAAATGGCTAATATGAGCTGGGAGGAATACCTCTTTTTCGCCGAAGACATATTCACAGAGACCTTCATTGCCGAATTCCGGAACAAGGGCGAGCTTGTGGCCGCCTGTATCGTGGACCAACTAAGCGACGGCCTGTCCGCCGTCTACAGCTTCTTCGACCCGGACGAGGAAAAGCGCGGGCTAGGCAATTTCATACTGCTGTGGCTGGTGGAAAAGGCTCAGAAGATGGGGCTTGCCCACGTCTATCCAGGCTACTGGATCGCCGACTGCCGGAAGATGTCTTACAAGACCCGGTTCCAGCCCCTGGAGCGCTTTACCCGTACCGGCTGGCGGCCTTTTCCCGGAGAAGAAGTCGCGTCGTGACCGCTGCCAACCTCCTCTCTGTGCTCTCCACTTTGTGGCGCGGCCTGCGCCGAGCCACCGGAGACGATGCCTACGATCGCTATCTGGAACACTGGCGGGTTGAACATACGGTCGGAAGCGACGAAGAGCCCATGGACATAAAGACCTTCTACCGCACCCATCAGGAGGCGCAATGGCAAGACGTGCGCCGTTGCTGTTAGCCCCCATGCCCGTTCGCCAGAGAACCCCCCTGCTAAAAACTGCCCTCTGGGTGACTGTAGCCGTTCTCGGCGCGGTAGCGCTGGGTAGCGTCGCACTCCATCGCGGCGAGACTATCAACAGCGCCTGGCTAGTGGTTGCCGCGATCTGCGTTTACGCTCTAGGCTACCGCTTCTATTCCGCCTTCATCGCGGCTAAAGTTCTGTCCCTCGACGCCAGCCGCGCCACCCCGGCGGAAAGGTTGGATAATGGCCGCGACTTCGTGCCTACCAACAAGTGGATTGTCTTCGGCCACCATTTCGCCGCCATTTCTGGCCCCGGCCCACTCATCGGCCCTACTCTAGCAGCCCAGTTCGGCTACCTTCCAGGCACCCTGTGGATTCTGGTGGGAGCGGTATTAGGCGGCTGCGTCCAGGATTTCGTCATCCTTGCCTGTTCCCTGCGCCGCAACGGGCGCTCCCTAGGCCAAATGGCCCGTGACGAGCTTGGTCCCGTGAGCGGCGCCACGGCTTTGATTGGCGTCATGATGATCATGATTATTCTTATCGCAGTGCTGGGCCTGGTGGTGGTGAAAGCCCTAGCCCACAGTCCCTGGGGCACCTTTACCGTAGGCATGACCATCCCCATCGCGCTGCTTATGGGTTTCTACATGCGCCATATCCGCCCCGGCCGAGTTCTGGAAATGAGCCTCATCGGCGTGGTGCTACTCATCCTCTGTGTACTCCTTGGAGGCTACGTGAACCACCATCCCAGCCTCCATACTGCCTTCGACCTGGGGCCGAAGGCACTGGCCTGGATTGTCATCGTCTACGGCTTCGCCGCGGCTACCTTGCCAGTGTGGATGCTGCTGGCACCACGGGACTATCTCTCCACCTTCATGAAGCTGGGCACTATCTTCCTACTGGCTATTGCCATCATCTTACTACGACCCGAGATCCAGATGCCCGCTGTCACCCCCTTTATAGACGGCACAGGCCCTATTTTCGGTGGTAAGCTATTCCCCTTCGTCTTCATCACCATCGCTTGTGGCGCCATTTCCGGATTCCATTCCCTCATCTCCAGCGGCACCACGCCTAAGCTCCTCACTCGCGAACCCGACGCTCGCATGATCGGCTATGGTGCCATGATGCTGGAATCATTCGTCGCCATCATGGCCATGATTGCTGCCTGCGTCATGGAACCTGGCATCTTCTTCGCCATTAATAGCCCTGCTGGAGTGGTGGGGGCCTTGCCTGCTGAGACGGTGGCCACCATCTCCTCCTGGGGCTTCCCGGTTTCGGTGGAAATGATGGACGGCCTAGCCCACGAGGTGGGAGAAATCACCCTGTTTCACCGCACCGGCGGCGCGCCATCATTGGCAATCGGTATGGCCACGCTGTTTTCAGGGTTGTTCGGCGACACCTTCATTTCGGTCTGGTACCACTTCGCCATCATGTTTGAGGCCCTCTTCATCCTCACCACTCTGGACGCGGGCACAAGGGTGGGCCGTTTCATGCTCCAAGACCTTTTGGGAAACGTGGTTCCGGCACTCGGCCGCACAAGCTGGTATCCCGGCGTTTTTCTAACCAGCGCCCTAGTAGTGGGGAGCTGGGGGTATTTCCTGTGGACCGGGGTCACTGATCCCCTTGGCGGCATCAACAGCCTGTGGCCTCTCTTCGGTATTTCCAACCAGATGCTGGCAGCCATCGCGCTTTGTGTCGCCACCACTATCATTATTAAATCAGGCCGTGCACGCTACGCCTGGGTTACGGCATTTCCGCTGGCCTGGCTCCTCACTGTCACCAGCGCCGCGGCTTGGGAGAAGCTTTTCAGCAACGAATTCCGCATTGGCTTCCTCGCCAAGGCGCGGATTCTTGGTGACCAACTGACCGCCGGAACCCTGTCGCCGGAGATGATGGAAAAGGCTCCGCAATTGATCTTCAATGCTAACCTTAACGCAGCCCTAACTTTCTTCTTTCTCGTGGTGATCTGGATCATGGCGACAGACACGGCCCGCATCTGCTACCGCGTACTCACCGGTCGCCCTACCCTGCCGTCGAGTGAGACCCCTTTTGAACCCACTAGACCTTCTCCAGACCTCGCCACCATTCCAGAGCCAACACAGATGTAAGGGTGATGAATGACAGTGGTAAGGTGTTCCAAAAACTCGTGGATAACTCTAGGAAAATCTAAAAAATTAAAAGCAGTTTGCCTTGGGAAAACCGCGCGGTGGCAGGTGGCCGATGGCGGCGCGCTTGCCGACCCAAGTGCCAAGTTCCGTCTCTGTACGGGTGCCTCGCCCACTCTTCCAGGTAAACCCTTTGGTGAAGGTGAAAACACGCACGTCGGAAAGCCCACCCTCTTTGTATTTCTGAAGGATGACTCCCCGTCCCCGCGCCATCACCGGTAATTCGCTCAAAGGAAAGATCAACAGCTTACGGTTGTCACCGATCACCGCCACGGTATCGGCACCTTCTGCCATCGGCGCACATACCTTCGCTTCCACGTCGCCCGACACGTTTAAGACTTGCTTGCCGTTGCGAGTCTGAGCAATCACGTCCGATTCAGCCACCACAAAACCACGTCCATCGGTGGCCGCCACTAGTAATTTTCTCTCTCGGTCATGTACCAAGATCGTCACGATATCTTGGTCGTTACCCAGTCCCATCATCAGGCGCAAAGGTTCACCATGGCCGCGCCCACCGGGCAGCTTGTCTACGCCAATAGTGTAAAAACGGCCGTTAGTAGCGAACACCACTAGCTTGTCGATGGTCTGGACGTGGAGAAGAAAGCGGGCATGGTCGCCTTCCTTATATTTAAGCTCTGCATCATCGCCAAGATGGCCCTTGGCCGCACGAATCCAGCCCTTAGCTGAACAGACAACGGTTACTGGCTCCCTCTCAATCATAGCTTCCAGCGGCACCTCCACCACCTCTAGCGGCTCGCTGAAGGCAGTGCGGCGGCAACCAAGATCGCTGTCTGCACGGAAACCCTTACGCAGTTCCGTGATCTCTTTGCTAATGGCCTGCCAGCGAGCCTTTTCATCTTTGAGCAGTTTGTTAAGAGCTTTCTGTTCGGTTTCCAGGGCTTCGTGTTCGTCGCATATATTGACCTCGTCCAACTTACGCAGACGCCGCAGCCGCATGTCGAGGATGGCCTCGGCTTGGAGCTCTGTAAGTTTAAAGCGCTTTACAAGCACTGGCTTAGCATCGTCTTCGTTGCGAATGATTTTGATCACCGCGTCGAGATTGGCATAGACCACCAGATACCCATCAAGGATTTCCAACCGCCGCGTGATTTTCTTCAGCTGGTACTTAGTTCGCCGGATCATTACTTCGTGGCGATGGTCGAGGAAGGCCTGTAAAACCTCGCGCAAGTTCATGACCCTGGGCGTGCCTTCGGCGTCCAACACGTTCATGTTAAGCGGGATGCGCTGTTCCAGCTCGGTGTGGCGGAATAAAGCCTCCATGAGGTGGACGGGATCCACGTTACGGCTCTTTGGCTCAAGCACCAACCGCAGGTCTTCGGCTGATTCATCATGGATATCGGCCAACATAGGTAGTTTCTTGGCGCTCATGAGTTCAGCCATCTTTTCCACAAGACGCGCTTTAGCCACTTGATAGGGAATCTCAGTGATGACGATTCGGTACTGGCCCTGGGAGTGTTTTTCCACCTTCCACTTCGCGCGCAGGCGGAAACCGCCGCGCCCACTGGCGTAGGCCTCCAGGATATTGATGTGAGGCTCTACAATCTCTCCGCCGGTAGGGAAATCGGGCCCCGGCATGAGGTCCACCAGCTTCTCCACCGTGGCTTTAGGAAACTTGATGAGGTGCAGTAAAGCGGCATAGATTTCCACTATGTTGTGGGGCGGGATGCTGGCAGCCATGCCCACTGCAATACCTACCGCGCCGTTGGCGAGAAGATTGGGGAATCCGGCGGGAAGCACCACCGGTTCATCCTCTTCACCATCATAGGTGTCGCGGAAGTCAACTGCGTTCTCGTCCAGCCCGTCCAAGAGTAGGGCCGCTATCCGGGTCAGACGCGCCTCGGTATAACGCATGGCGGCCGCGTTATCACCGTCTATATTGCCGAAATTACCGTGGCCTTCCACCAGCGGATAACGCTGAGAAAATTCCTGGGCCAAGCGCACCATGGCGTCATAGACAGCGATGTCGCCGTGTGGATGGTATTTGCCAATCACGTCGCCCACCACGCGGGCACATTTCTTGAAACCGTGGTCGGGATCAAGCCTAAGCTGACGCATAGCGTAGAGTAGGCGGCGATGCACTGGCTTCAGTCCATCGCGCACATCAGGCAGGGAGCGCGAAGTGATGGTGGAAAGAGCGTAGGAGAGATAACGCTCCCCCAGAACCTTATCTAGGGGAATTTCGCGAATCTCGGCGGCGGCAGTTTGCGTCATTTTTTCCTAAGTTTCCGATTTCCCGGACATACCAGATAATGTAGACATTCCCCGCATACGGTCAACAAATCGTGCGCGTGCTGGCGGCTCATCCCGGTGATGGGGGGCGAACACGTGGCGCCGCAGGAAGAATCCGGTGAGTGCTAGCCCCTGTTCCATATCCTGGAGGGAAGGCACCACCGTCCCGGACCGGGTGAGAAATACCGGAAGGGTCAGCAATTTATCGCGGTAGGGCTTCCCCGCAGTGACAGAGACCGCGCGCCCAGTCTTGGGGGAAACAAAGGCCAAACCCTCAGTGGCCCCGGTGGTAGCACAAGCAGAGAGATCGAGCCCAAAACCGAGATCAGCAAGAAGATTCATCTCCCACTGCACATAAGCCGCTGCCCAGCCCTCCCCTTCGAGTCCGGAAAGAAGGGTCAAGAAATCTTCGTAGATGTCCTCATGGGGCTCACGTTCGGGCAGTGCCGTCTCCATAAGCGCGCAGGCTGAGGACAACCCCGCTAAGCGTGCCGGCTCATCTAGCAACCAGGCAGCGTGATTGGTCACAAGTTCACAGGTGAAGCTACCCAAATGTTCCTCAAGGCGCGCGCGCCAAGTAGCGGTGACCTGGTTCCCATTCTGATAGACTCCGCGCAAGCGCCGTCCCATGCCGCCGCGCACCAGCCCTGCATGGCGGCCGTAGCCGCGGGTGAGCAGGGTAATGATAGCCGCTGATTCGCCGTGACGGTGGCTTGACAACACAATGCCTTCGTCCCGCCATTCCATCTAGCTGCACCCTTCCATCTGGAAACATCCCCTGCCGCTGCAACCCTTTTCAAGCATCGAAATCAAGTCCCCGCTCGCGATAATGGGCACGGTTTTCATGCCAATGCTCCCGCACCTTCACATGCAAGAAAAGGTGCAGCTTACACCCGAACATTTTTTCCAGGTCGGCCCGGGCAGTGGAACCGATGGTCTTAATGCGGCTACCCCCCTTGCCAAGCACGATGGCCTTTTGGCTGTCACGGCACACATAGATGGTCTGTTCTACCCGCACCTCGCTGTTGTCCTGCTCGATCCAGCTTTCGGTTTCCACATCGATGGCATAGGGAAGCTCCTGATGAAGCTGGAGAAAGGCCTTTTCACGGGTCACTTCGGCGGCCATAAGCCGTTGTGGCATGTCGGTAAGCTGATCTTCGGGGAAGAGCCACGGACCAGTGGGTAGCCGCGCGCGGACTGCCGCCAGAAGAGCGTCCATGCCGTCACCGTTCAAGGCAGAGATCATGAAGGTTTCCTCGAAGATTCCTTCCCTATTGAAGGTTTTGGCAAGCTCCAGCAGCGTTTCCCGCTTCACCAGATCGATCTTGTTTAGGGCGAGAAGGACGTTCCTCCCGGCCAAACCAGCTACGATACACTCGGTGTTGACATCGAAACCGCGCTTAACATCAGCCAGAAGCACCACTACGTCAGCGTCCGCCGCACCGTCCCAGGCCGCTGCTACCATAGCCCGGTCGAGCCTCTTCTTCGGCTGGAAGATACCCGGCGTGTCTACGTAGATTATCTGGTCTCCACCGTTTATAGCGATGCCAAGCACGCGGTTGCGGGTGGTCTGAACTTTGGGTGTGACGATGGAGACCTTAGCTCCTACCAGTCGGTTGAGAAGAGTGGACTTACCGACGTTGTGGGTGCCCAGAAGGGCCACATAACCGCAACGAGTTTTGGAACTTGGGTCAGTGGTGGCGGCACTTTCTTTATCCATCGTCCGTATCACCCTCAGTCGCCGCGCTGATCCATTCCAACAGGGCCCCGGCCGCCGCTTGTTCAGCGCTACGTTTCGAAGGTCCCTCACCCACCGCCGGGGCAAGGCCTACCACGTCTACTTCCATGGTGAAAAGTGGTTCATGGTCCGGCCCCTCGCGGCCGATTACGCGATAGGCAGGCAGGCTCTTTCCTGCGCCAAGGGCCCATTCCTGAAGGAGATTTTTATTGTCTTTTGGAGGAGCCGTGACCGTAAGCATGGGTTCGGTCCAGTGTTTCGTGATGAAGTTTTCCGCTACCTCGAGTCCACCGTCGAGAAAAAGCGCTGCGATAACAGCCTCCATGGCATCTTCTAGGGTGGCAGGATTGTCGCGGCCACCGTTCTTTTCTTCGCCTCGTGAGAGCTTCAGGAATCGACCCAGCCCGATCTCGCGAGCGATCTTAGTAAGAGTTTCATTGCGTACCAGCGCCACATGGCGGAAAGAAAGATCTCCTTCCCGGGCCTCTGGGAAGCGGGACATGAGAAGCTCCGCCACCACCAACGACAACACCCGATCACCGAGAAACTCCAGCCGCTCGTAATCGCCAATGCTAGCATTACCACCGCTGAAGCTAGCATGAGTCACCGCCTCACCCAGCAAGGCAGGATCGGCAAAATGGTGTCCGACGATGTCTTCAAGTTCCGTAAGAATAGGCTCAACCGCCATAGGCGATGCTCCCCAGCCTAGGTAATTTCCTGGAACAGCCTGCCATAGCGAATGGCAAGAGGCCATTTCCAAAACTGCCAGACTTTTACACTTCCGTCCTGGGAAAAAAACAACCTTTCGGCGCGACCCACCAGATTGGACTCGGGAACGAACCCAACTCCGGCGAGGACGCGGCTGTCCATAGAATTATCCCTATTATCTCCCATGGTGAAATAATGTCCTTCGGGCACCAGAAACTCGTCCGTGTTGTCTAAGGTCATCTCATCGGAAATCTCGACGATCCTGTGGCTGCGCCCATTAGGTAGGGTCTCCAGATAAAGCGGTATGCTCATGAACCCCCTGCGTTTGTCGCGGATCACGTAATCACCAATACGTGTGCGCTCTACTGCGTAGCCGTTGATGTAGAGAATCCCCCCCCGAACTTGGATGCGGTCTCCGGGTAGGCCGATGATGCGCTTGATATAGTCGGTTTTGTTATCCCGCGGTAGTTTGAACACAACCACGTCGCCACGCTCGGGTGGAGTAAAGAATATCCGTCCCGGGATTAACGGCAATCTGAAGGGAAGGGAATAGCGGCTGTAACCGTAGGAGAATTTGGAGGTGAACAGGTAATCCCCCACTAGCAGGGTGGGTACCATGGAACTGGAAGGAATGTTGAAGGGTTCGTAGGCAAAAGTCCGGAAGACGATGGAAAGGAGAATGGCATAAAAGACGATCCGAACCGTTTCCCAAAACTCCACCTTTTTTTCATTCTGCATCAAGAAGTTAACTTAATTATATGTTTTATAAGAATTTTGTCTTAATTCGCGGATTAATAAGTCGTGGCGATGTAGCCACTTCATTACGGACTCTGTCAAGTCGTCTTCTACAGTGGTCCTGAGGACGCGTGTTCTTTATTCCGTGATGTATCCTCGGGCACAGCGGAAATAATGACAATAGCCTCAGCAAGGAGGGATTCATCGGTAATTGTGAGCTCGATCAACGCCTTCATGCCTGGCGGCGTCATACGGCCGAGTTGCTCCGCCGCCCCTCCGGTCAGCACCATACTAGGCTTCCCCGAGGTGAGGTTGACCACGCTAAGATCGCGCCAGTACACCCCTTGCTGGAACCCCGTGCCTAGCGCCTTGGCACAAGCCTCCTTGGCAGCGAAGCGTTTAGCATAGCTGGCGGCGCGGTTTTTGCGCTTTTCCGATTTCTCACGCTCCACCTTGGTAAAAACCCGCTCCACGAAGCGCATACCGAAACGCTCTAGTGTGCGTTCGATACGCCGGACATCAATCAGATCACTGCCTAGGCCCAGTATCATGACGCTACCTTCATGGTGCAGCTCCAACACGGGCCGCGTCCATACATTGTCGCATTTTGCCGATGGCATTCTCTAAACCAAGGAACACAGCCTCACCCACCAAGAAATGGCCGATATTAAGTTCCACTACATTGGGGATGGCAGCCACCGGAGCCACCGTATCAAAAGAAAGACCGTGCCCAGCATGGCATTCCAGTTCTAGCTCGCCGGCTATGGCCGCGGCATCTTCAATACGCCTCAATTCGTCATCCCTCCGGTCTTCGGCAGCATCGCAATAGGTTCCCGTGTGCAACTCCACCACCGGAGCACCCATTTGATGAACCGCACGCAGCTGATTGGGATCAGGATCAATAAACAGGGAAACTCGGATACCCGCCTCAACGAGAGTGGCAATACGTGGAGTCAGATGGGCTATCTGCCCGGCCGCGTTGAGACCACCTTCGGTAGTCAGTTCCTCGCGCCTTTCCGGCACCAGACAACAAGCATGGGGCAGGCAGGAAAGGGCTACTTTAACCATTTCATCGGTGGCCGCCATTTCAAGATTAAGGGGCAGAGAAATCTCCTCCTTGAGATGGCCAATATCAAGGTCGCGGATATGACGGCGGTCCTCACGTAGATGGGCGGTAATACCATCCGCTCCTGCCACAGCCGCCACACGCGCCGCTTGCAGGGGGGAAGGATGACCTCCGCCCCTCGCATTACGCAGGGTGGCCACATGGTCGATATTGACGCCAAGACGCAGCTTCTGTTTTGGCGCGGTTGTCATGACTGCAGGTCTCGGCATTTTTTCTCGATTTCATGACGGCGACGGGCCTGATACCCCGCCACTGCGCGACGTAATGGGAAAAAGAATATTACCCAAACTACCAGGGCCACGGGAATACCCGCGGTCATCATGGGCAGGAACACTTCCCAGAAATTATCGAAAATATTAGCCATAGAGAGTGTGGGCAAGGACTCAGTCACCGCTTGCCTGCCCAGAACCCATACACCGAGATTATGGGTACCGGCCCAGATAAAGGGAAACGTCCAAGGGTTCCCCACCGCGGTGCCTATAGCCGAGGCCAGGATATTGGCGTGGATGATCCTGGCTATCAGCGCGGCCAGCACAAAATGGAACCCCATGAAGGGGGTAAACGACACCGCCGCACCGCAGGCGAACCCCGCGGCGATGCTGTAAGGCGTGTCTGGCATCCTCTTGACCCGGCTGGCCATATAGATACTGACCCGGCGCCAACCTGCTCGGGGCCAGAAAAATTCCCGTAAATGGTGGCCTATATGACGTTTTTGCCGTCGCTGAAACATGCTGCCGACTTTCAGGCAAGGCTCAGGGACAAGCTTACCCCAAGCGGATCGTAAGGCACAGAAAAGATGTCCACAACGCCCATGTCATCCCCTAGCACGCTCCACGGAATTGATGGCCGTGGTCGCCCGTAGGGCAGCGACAATATTGGCGAGATGCTTCACATCTTTAACCTCGAGATCCACGATCATCTCGAAAAAATCTGAGGAACGGTTGGTAATCTTCAAATTGGTGATGTTACTCATATTCTTACCGATGGTAGTAGAAAGATTTCCCAAGCTGCCAGCCTCGTTCGCCAAAACCACGTGAATCCTGCCCACGTGGGATTTTTCTGCAGCACGCCCCTCATCCCAGGTTACATCGAGCCAACGCTCGCTTTCTTCGTCCAGCTTCTCAAGGGTCTCACAATCAATAGTGTGAATGGCTACGCCCTTGCCCGAAGTGACGATACCGACGATACGGTCTCCTGGAATGGGGTAGCAACAGCCACCAAAATGCACCGCCATGCCAGGAGTCAGCCCCTTTATAGGGACAGCAAACCCCTTCTTTTTTCTCCGCATTCGGCGGCCGATAGCCTTGGTCAGTGCAATCACCTTACCTTCATCATCAGCAAGAATCTGATGATCAGGATAAAGGTTGCGAATAACTTCCTTGGCGGTGTGATCGCCATGGCCAACAGCGATATAGAGGTCCTCCACGGTCCCATAGTTGAAATGATTCAACACCTTTCCCAGAGCCCGTTTGGTGCAGGGAAGATCTTCCTTGTCGAAGGCCTTCTTCAGGATGTTGCGGCCGAGGTCCAAGAACTCCTGGCGCTCCCTGGAATGAATGAAGCGGCGGATACAGGACTGAGCCTTTCCAGTAATGACAATATTTTCCCAGTCTGCAGATAGATTGGGTTTTTTTGAACGCACGATTTCCACCTGATCGCCGTTAGCCAGTTCCGTCTTTAAGGGCATCATCACGCCGTTGATCCTGGCGCCAGCGCAGGTATTCCCTACCTCAGTATGTACCATATAAGCGAAGTCCAGCGACGTGGCGCCGCGCGGCAAAGCGATGAGCTCTCCCTTGGGGGTAAAACAGAAAACTTGGTTGTGGAACATCTCCAGCTTGGTGTGTTCCAGAAATTCCTCGGGTCCCGAAGCGTTTTCAAGAATGTCAAGGAGTTCTCGCAGCCAGCGATATTGCCGGCCTTCCCGGCCCGGGATGTTCTGTTTGTAGCTCCAGTGAGCCGCTACGCCAAACTCCGCAACCTCGTTCATTTCCTTGGTACGTATCTGGACTTCGATACGTTGTTTTTTAGGACCTATCATGGTGGTGTGCAAAGAGCGGTAATCGTTGGGTTTGGGGGTACTGATATAATCCTTGAAGGTCCCTGGCACCACAGGATAAGAGCCGTGGAGGATGCCCAAGGCCTGATAGCACTGATCAACTGAGGTCATCACCACGCGGAAGGCGATGATGTCGGAAAGTTGCTCCATCTCCACCGCCTTACTCCGCATCTTTAGCCAGATAGAATGGGGCGTCTTCTCCCTGCCGGTAATCCTTGTTTCAAGGCCCGCGGCCTTCAGGGTCTTACCCAGTTCACGGATGATCTTCTTGACCAGTCCGGCACCTTCGACACGCAGGAAGCTTAGCCGTGACAGAATGGATTCGCGAGCATCTGGGTTGATCTCCTTGAAGGCCAAGTCATAAAGCTCATCGCGGATTTCGTGCATACCCATGCGCTCTGCTAACGGCGCGAAGATATCCATGGTTTCGTTGGCAATGTGCAGGCGTTTTTCCAGGTTTTTGATATGGCTCAGAGTGCGCATGTTGTGGAGACGGTCAGCCAGCTTTACCAAAAGAACGCGGATATCATCGGACATAGCGAGAACCAGCTTGCGGAAATTTTCAGCCTGCTGGGTATGGTCAGACTGCAGTTTGATCTGGGTAAGCTTGGTGACGCCGTCCACGAGGCGGGCGATTTCGTTGCCAAAAATTTTTTTGATATCGTCTTGGGAATAAGTCGTATCCTCCACCACGTCGTGGAGAAGCGCGGTAACGATGGAGGCACCGTCCATCTTCATATCGGCAAGAATGCCGGCCACCTCGATAGGATGGGAAAAGTAGGGGTCTCCGGAGGCGCGTAGTTGGGTGCCATGAGCCTTCATGGCGAAAACGTAAGCGCGGTTTATGGCATCCTCATCCACACTTGGATCATAGGTCCTGACGCGTTCAACCAGTTCAAACTGACGGAGCATTCCGCCTTACCTCCATCTACCCGCAATGACTCCCGACGCAAACAAGCCATGATTCAGGGGGTAGGAAGAGGCCGAGAGAGATCCAGCCCAGCGTTCAAGCCTTGTCTTTTGTTTCCTTCAGCGCATCGCCGTCTTCCGCAGCTTCTTCGTCCCCTTCATGAACGGAGAGCACGTCTTCGGTAACTTCAGTGTCTTCCTGGGTTGCATTGGTTATGGCTTTCTCTGAAGTATCTCCAGAGGAAACTTCCAGAGATTCTTCGGAAGTTTCGTCCGGGATTTTTGGGAGGCCGAGCTCTGCAGCCTCTTCTTCAGGTTCTTCAGACTCGACAAATTTCTGAAGGGTCTGGACGATGGCCTCCTCCAACTCCTCCAGGGGAACCGTCTCCTCAGCAATTTCACGCAAGGCCACTACCGGATTCTTGTCCCTGTCGCGTTCCAAGGTCAGTTCGGCACCTGCGGAAATATCACGCGAGCGGCGCGCCGCCAACATGACCAGATTAAACCGGCTAGGAATCTTGATAACACAGTCTTCAATCGTTACGCGGGCCACAGATGTCTCCGTTAGGGTTCATGTGTTGTTTTTACGGTGTTTATCCGAGAATATATGTACCAGCACCAGACTAGGCAAGGCCATTGGCAGCCTTGCCCGCCTTTATTATAGTGGGCGGATCTTCTGGTTTGCGGGCAGGCCTGACACCAACTCTCCGATTCCCGTCTCCAGCACGGGATGAACCCATTCAGGGGCCAGTTCCCGCATGGGCAGCAAAACAAAGGCGCGTTCGTGGAGACGGGGGTGCGGCAAGACTGGTCCTTCCACCCCCTCGATCACAAGATCGTCATAGGCAATAAGGTCAAGATCAAGGATTCTCGCCTCGTTGCGCACTCTCCTCACGCGTCCGAAGGTGTGTTCGATATCATGGAGAAGGTCAAGAAGTGACTGCGGGGAGTGGGTAGTGGAAACCGTCACTACCCCGTTAACAAACCAAGGCTGGTTCGAAACTGGTACCGGCGCACTTTCGTACCAGCGCGCTCGTTCAAGGATATGCACATTCTTTTCCTCAAGGATCTCCACCGCCGCCTCGCAATTGGCTTGAGGCGGGCCATATATGTTGCTGGGTAGGTTTGAGCCGATGCCGACAAAGATCAAAGTTGTGTGTCCTGATGACGTATTTGAGTGATTTTAGAATTAAGTCCTTGTGGTGCAACATCTCGGCACCCATCTGCCCCTCATTAAGTATAAGAAGGAATGGCCGGAATTTATAGAATCGCCAACGGCCCTGCAAAACCACTGATTTTTCAAATGTGAACTTTGATCTTCTGTTTTTGGTGAGTAGTATTTTTTATTAAGGATAGTGGACATGTATTTTTACCCCAATGAACGAATCGCTCTTTTTATTGATGGTTCCAACCTCTATGCGGCAGCGCAATCCGTAGGTTTCAACATCGATTACAAGCGCCTGCTTAAATTCTTCAGCGAACAAAGCAACCTCATCCGCGCTTATTACTACACCGCCCTCATCGACAACCAGGAATATTCCCCCATCCGGC
The DNA here is from genome assembly GCA_030739855.1 of Alphaproteobacteria bacterium. Classification (GTDB taxonomy): domain Bacteria; phylum Pseudomonadota; class Alphaproteobacteria; order UBA11136; family UBA11136; genus UBA11136. Next base: position 38,177 of record JASLYJ010000002.1, read on the forward strand.
CACTGGTGGATTGGCTAGACTATAACGGCTACACCATGGTCACGAAGCCCACTAAGGAATTCACCGATTCCACCGGGAAGCGTAAGATTAAAGGCAATATGGACATCGAAATTGCCATCGACATGATGGAGATGGCTGACAAGCTTGATCATATGCTCCTGTTCTCTGGTGATGGCGACTTCCGGCGGCTGGTGGAAGCCGTACAGGGCAAGGGCTCCCGTGTCACCGTCATCAGCACTGTCCAGTCCTCCCCGCCCATGTGCGCCGATGAGTTGCGTCGTCAGGCCGACCAGTTCGTGGATATTATCATGTTGAAGGAACATATCGGCCGCGATCACAGTAGTGCGGATGTCCCCCTGCAAGAGGGTCTGGAGGAAGGCAATATGGCGACATCGGCATAATGCCGATCATGCCATAATGACGAATCCTCCCCTAACCAAGGCTGGAATCCCAAAACCGGATTGCCCCCTTTGCCCCCGGCTGGTCCAGTTCCGGCATGACAACCGCCTTACCAACCCGCAATGGTATAACGCTCCGGTGGTTTCCTTCGGCAGTACTGATTCCCGCCTTCTGGTAGTGGGGCTAGCGCCAGGGCTTAAAGGGGCCAATCGAACGGGACGACCGTTTACCGGCGACTTCGCCGGCGATCTTCTCTACAGGGGTCTGGACAAATTCGGATTCTCCAAGGGGCGCTACGGAACGCACCGCGATGACTCGCTACAACTTCTTGACTGTCGCATCACCAACGCAGTGCGCTGCGTGCCTCCGGGAAACAAGCCAACAGGCGTTGAAATCGCTACCTGTCGGCCTTTTCTAGAATCCGAAATCGCTGCCATGAAAAACTTGCGGGTCCTGCTGGCACTGGGCAAAGTGGCCCATGATTCAGTGGTGCGGGCCTTCGGCATGAAGCTCAAGGACCGGCCCTTTCGCCATGGCGAGATGCATTCTGTTCTTGGAAAAGTGGCGCTGGCCGACAGCTATCACTGCTCACGCTACAACACCCAGACCGGACGTCTGACTGAGGCCATGTTCTATGACGTTTTAGCTGGGATCAAGGCACTCACTGACGATAGTGCCAGGATCGGCTGATCAATCCGGGGGAAACTGGCCTCCGGCGACTATCCCCGGAAGATCTAGCCCTTCTCACGAATAGTTCTGGCCTTTTCCCGCTTCCAGTCCCGTTCCTTGGCACTAGCGCGCTTATCGTACTTTTTCTTGCCACGAGCGATACCCAGATCCACTTTAGCAATGCCTCGCTCGTTGAAATATAGGGAGAGTGGCACCAGGGTCATACCCTCACGCGTCACCGCTCCGATAAGCTTGTTAATCTGCCGTTGGTGCAATAGCAATTGGCGTGGACGTTTTGGTTCGTGGCTATGCTTTCCTGCCGCCTTGTATTGTGGAATATGAGTGTTGAGAAGAAGTATTTTTCCACCCTTTTCCACCCCGTAGGCCTCGCCTATACTCGCCCTTCCCTGGCGCAGCGACTTAACCTCAGAGCCGGTGAGTACGATACCAGCTTCCAGATGATCCTCGATCAGATAATTATGTCGCGCCTTGCGGTTTTTTGCGACGATTCGGTATCCCGTCTCAGCCTCCCTGGCCATGGGAACCATCTCCGGGCCTCAGGACAAAAGGCCCGCCGAAACCAGAGCCTTGTGGACTTTCTCCTTGGACTCCTCGGCGATTTCGCATAATGGCAAGCGCAGCTCGTCAGAGCACAGTCCCATCAGGCTGGCGGCGTATTTCACCGGTCCCGGGCTCGATTCACAGAACAAAGCCTCATGAACCGGCAATAGGTGATTATTGATCTCGTTCACTGTCTCATGATCGCCTTTCATCCACGCCTTGTGCAGGTCGGAGCAGGCGCGCGGAGCGATATTGGACGTCACCGAAATACAGCCTACCCCGCCTTGGGAAAGGAAGGGAACCACGGTGGCGTCTTCACCAGAAAGCTGGATGAAATCTTCGCCGATGGCCATGCGTGTCCGCAGCGGACGGGTGAGGTCAGCGGTAGCGTCTTTGACACCAACAATATAGGGCAGTTCAGCCAGACGCCTCATGGTCTCTACTGACATATCCACGACACTACGGCCGGGAATGTTGTAAATGAACAGCGGCAGTTCGCAAGCATCGTGCACCGCTTTGAAGTGGGCGTAGAGCCCAGCCTGGGTAGGTTTATTATAATAGGGCGTGACCACCAGGGTAGCATCGGCTCCAGCTTTTGCCGCATGGCGCACAAGCTGGATTGCCTCGTCTGTCGAGTTGGAGCCTGCTCCGGCGATGACCGACACGCGGCTCTTGACGGCTTCGATACACATTTCCGTCACGGCCATGTGTTCGGTATGAGTAAGCGTCGGCGACTCGCCCGTGGTGCCACAAGGCACGACGGCGTGTGTCCCCTCCTCTACCTGCCTCTCTACAAGCGCCCTAAACGTCTTCTCGTCTACTTTACCATTGGTAAACGGGGTGATCAGGGCGGTCATAGACCCCTTCAACATGAGCCTTACTCCGGTTGCACGCGATCCCAGCCATGTGCCAGTTCATCGTGTGAAAACTTTGTTTCGCGGGAACATAGACTGACATTCCCGCCGCCACAAGCGCCCGAACGGTAGCCTTTGCTGAAGAAAGGGGTACAGATTACGCCAGATTGGGACTAAAATGGAGCTCCCAGCGGCTATGCCGCGGCAAGATCAGACGGAGTAGGAATGACAGAAAGCCTGGGGATAGTGTGGAGGAGAAATCTGGTTTGTTCTTGCGTGGTTTTTTTTCTTGCGGCCTCGCTTCTCTTCACCCCAGCCGCGGCTCCAGGTGACTCTTTCGCAGCACCTGCCACAACCAGTCAGACAGCTGAGTCAGCTGAGGTTATTTCCCATGCTCCGGTGGCGGTTTTTAGTCCAAAAACTCTCAGAACTGCGCGCGCCATCTTCGAGAATATCAATGACAACCGCTGGAAAGCTGCGCGGCGCAAAGCTGCTAAATTGGGAGACCCGCTGTTGGAAACCCTGGTGCAGTGGCTCGACCTCGAACGCGATGGAAAGCAAAGTTTCGAGGAAATCTCCGCCTTCATCGGGGCCCATCCCGGCTGGCCCAGACTGAGGACACTTATTGCCCATGCAGAGGAAGCTATTACCGACGCCACCCCCGATACGCTGGTACTAGCTTGGTTCGACTCTCATAGGCCAATCACCACCAATGGACTGGTCCGCTATGGCGAAGCCCTGCTTCGCGAAGGACGGGATACAGAGGGAATAGGCATCATCCGGCGCGCTTGGATTGAGGGAAATTTTGGTTATCGTCAGGAACGCACATTTATCTCTCGTCATCACAAACGCTGGACACGAGAGGATAACTGGACCCGTCTCGACCGGCTGCTGTGGGAAGGCAAGCTCAAGGCCGCACGCCGCACCATGCGCCGTGTGGATAAGGACCTCCAGGTCTTAGCCGAGGCCAGGCTGAGACTACGGTTAAACCGTGGCGGCGTGGATTGGGCCATACGCCGCGTTCCGGCCCATCTTTTGCATGATCCAGCATTCCTTTACGAACGGCTACGCTGGCGGCGGCGGCATGACAGGGACAATGCCAAGGAGATTCTGGAGGAACTGCCCTTTGATCTTGCTCATCTTCAACTGTGGTGGATAGAGCGGGCGGCCGTCGTAAGACAGACACTGGCCAAGGGGAATATCTCCGCGGCCTACCAACTCGCCAGTAACCATAGGCAGATTGAAGGCGCCAGCTTCGCCGAGGCGGAATGGCTGTCGGGATGGATCGCCCTGCGCTTTCTCCACGACAACGAGACCGCCCTCAACCATTTTACGAAGCTTTACGACAGCGTGCGCTATCCCATCAGCCGCTCACGGGCAGCCTATTGGGCGGCACGGGCGGCGGAAAGCCTGGGCCGCGCTGAACTGCAGCAAGGGTGGTATGCTAAAGCGGTGGAATTTCCTACCACCTTTCACGGCCAGCTCGCAACGGCCCGTCTTGAGGGCAAAATCCCGCTTTCCCTACCACCAGACCCCTTGCCCACATCGCAAGAAAGGGAACGGTTCAACAACATTGACCTGGTGCGGGTAGTGAGAATGCTGGGAGAAATCGGCGAATACAAACAGATCAAGCCCTTCGTCATTCACCTTAACGATATAGTGACCACACCGGGGGAACGCGCCCTAGTGGCTGATCTTGCCTACAACAACGAACGGCTCGACGTAGCCGTGAAGGTTGCCCGCCAGGCGATCCGCAACGGCGTCAATCTGGTGTCCCGAGGCTATCCCATCTTTACCCAGGTCGACAGAGATCACCACGAAACCCCCCTGATCCTGGCCCTGATGCGCCAGGAAAGCGGCTTCGACAGCTACGCCAAAAGCCGCACTGGAGCACGCGGACTGATGCAGATCATGCCGGCCACAGCGAAGAGCATAGCCAGGAAGCTTAACGTGCCCTATTCAAAATCTCGCCTGATAACGGACCCGGGATATAACCTGATGTTGGGCCATGCCTATATTTCCAACCTTTTAAATAGGTACGACAATTCTTATGTTCTGGCTCTTGCCGCCTATAACGCCGGACCCAAATGGGTGAAACGATGGCGGCGCGATAATGGCGATCCGCGTTCCCATGACGTGGATGCTCTTGACTGGATCGAACGCATCCCCTTAGCCGAGACCCGTAACTATATTCAGCGTGTCCTTAGTAATCTCCAAGTCTATCGCATACGTCTCAATACACCTCAGGCAGCCTGGTCATTAGAAAATGACCTCCACTACCGGGATTAAAACGGCACTTTAAATGGAGATGCTAAAAACCACTTTCTCTACGGGCTCAAAAACCAGATGCCACTTGTCAGGCTAATTCAGAGCCGTATGTTGGGGTGGGAACCTTTACGCTCTGTCCTTCTCTTTAACCCCGAAAGACCATGGATACGACACTCATTCAAAGCCACGCGCCTATTTTTGCCCTCGTGGGCCTCGGCTTCCTTCTAGGCGGGGGGTATTCCCTAGTCTCAGGAACAGTGAGTATCGCCAGGCGTCTTAATATATCGCTACTGTTCGTGAGCCTTGTGACCATCAGTATAGGCACATCGCTTCCCGAGCTTGCCGTTTCCCTCGACGCCGCGCTTATAAAAAAACCTGACATAGCGCTGGGAAATGTGGTGGGCAGTAATATTGCCAACATTCTCCTGGTCCTAGGTGTTTCGGCCCTGATACGGCCCCTCGTCTTCAGCCGCAAAGTCATTAAGTTCGACAGCATGGTTATGGTTGCCGCCAGCCTAGTGTTTTTTATTTTTACCCTTGCTTGGCTGGATTCTCTACCCAATTGGATTGGCGGCGTCTTCATTGCCACGTTGGCTACCTTCATTATCATTTCCTACAGGGTAAAGGAGGTGGCTCCTGCTACCTCTCCTGAACGCCTCTACCATGAACAGGAAGCCAGGAAGTTCGACGACACCAGCGGCATGTCTCATTTCATTACTCTGACCCTACTCGGCATAGTGGGGGTGGTTCTGGGGGCCTGGTTTTTCGTGGACAGCGCGGCGACAATCGCCCGTGATCTTGGGGTCTCCGAAGCCGCCATCGGCCTTACCATGGTGGCCGTGGGAACCTCTCTGCCGGAGCTGGTGACAGCCCTGATCGCGACATACCGGAAGGAAACGCAAGTAATCCTCGGTAATGTGATTGGAAGCAATATATTCAATGTCCTCGGCGTTCTTGGCGCCACACTTTTGGTGGCGGGGAAAGAGATTTCCCCCAATAATTTCTTCGGCGATATGATTATCTTTCTTTTAGTCACCCTGGCCGTAACTCCCTTTTTGTTTAGATTTGGGCGTATCGGCAAGCTGGCGGGCGGTGTCTTCCTACTCGGGTACGTCGCTTACGTGGACTGGGTCTATACGACGACGCCCCTGATGTTCTGGGACTAAGCAATTCCAGAGGGGCGTGATGTAGCCGCGGGATCCTTAAGGTGGTGGCGGAGGGAGAGGGATTCGAACCCTCGATACGGTGTTAAACCGTATAACGGTTTAGCAAACCGTCGCCTTCAGCCACTCGGCCACCCCTCCGTTATGAACTGCGCCGCGCAAGAACAAAAAGTGAGCGGGCTCTTTCCCTGAGTTTCTACAAACCGCCGTGAAGCCTGTCAACGATGGCGGGAAATACCCCGCCGAATCCCTTACCCTAGCTACCTAGCTTGGCCTTGAGAACCTCGTTGACCATACCAGGATTGGCCTTACCGCCAGTAGCCTTCATCACCTGGCCCACAAAGAAGCCGAAGAGTTTGTCCTTACCTGCCTTATATTCTGCCAACTTGTCGGTGTGGACCTCCAGAACCTTGTCCACTTCCGCTTCAATAACACCCGTATCGGTGATCTGTTTCAGTTGCCTTTCCTTCACCAGCACGGCGGCCTCTTTCCCTGTCTCAACCATGGCCTCGAGCACGTCCTTGGCCAGGCGCCCGGACAAGGTGCCGTCGCTGATAAGATCAAGAAGCCCACCCAGCATCGCCGCACTCACCGGGGACTCCTCGATACCGACGCCGCTTTTGTTGAGAACCCCGAATAGATCTCCCGTGACCCAGTTACAGGCCAGCTTCGGGTCGCGGCCTTTGGTCATCTCCTCATAAAAGTCCGCCGTGGCTCGTTCTGTCGCCAGCAGGCCTGCATCTTCCTCTGCTAGGCCGTATTCTGACATGAGCCGTTCCTTCTTGGCATCGGGTAGTTCCGGCAGACTGGCGCGGATGTTTTCCACGAATTCTTGATCGATCTCCAGCGGCAATAGATCAGGGTCTGGGAAATAGCGATAATCGTGAGATTCTTCCTTACTACGCATGCTGCGAGTGGTGCAGTTACTGGAATCGAAGAGCCGGGTCTCCAGCTCCACTACGCCGTTGTTTTCAACAAGTTCGATCTGACGCCGCGCCTCGTATTCGATAGCTTGCTGCACAAAACGGACAGAGTTCACGTTCTTGATCTCACAGCGCGTACCGAATTCCTCCCCAGGGTGGCGCACTGACACATTGGCATCACATCGCAAGCTGCCCTGTTCCATATTGCCATCGCAGGTGCCGAGATAACGCAGGATAGAGCGTAGTTTACGGAGATAAGCCACAGCCTCCTCTGGTGAGCGCATGTCGGGCTCAGAGACAATCTCCATCAGCGCCACCCCAGAACGGTTGAGGTCGACAAAGGTGTGTGAGGGATGCTGATCGTGGAGGCTCTTTCCCGCGTCCTGTTCAAGATGAATGCGGGTGATCCCCACCTCACGGGTCTCGCCGCCATCCAGGTCGAGAATGATGGTACCATGTCCAACGATAGGCTGAGAGAACTGGGAAATTTGATAGCCTGGGGGCAGGTCAGGATAGAAATAATTCTTGCGATCAAACACCGAGACTAGGTTGATCTTGGCGTTGAGCCCCAGCCCCGTACGCACCGCCTGTTCCACCGCGATCTGGTTGATCACCGGCAGCATTCCAGGCATGGCCGCATCCACCAGCGAGACCTGAGTGTTGGGTTCGGCACCAAAGGTGGCGGCTGCACCCGAGAAAAGCTTGGCCTTGCTAATAACCTGAGCATGGACCTCCAGTCCGATCACCATCTCCCAGTCGCCGGTATTTCCCTGCAACAAGGTCATGATCACGCCCCCACCATGAGTGCTGGCTCTACGTCGAAATTAGCTGCTTCTTCCACGGTGCGAGCCGTACAAAACATGGTTTCCTCATCAAAAGGTCGGGCGATGAGCTGGAGACCCAGGGGCAAACCATCGCTGGAAAGCCCGGCGGGCAATGAAATAGCTGGCAGTCCAGCCAAGCTCGCGGGCACCGTGAATACGTCGTTGAGATACATGGCTATCGGGTCGTCCATTTTCTCACCTATGGCGAAGGCGGGGCTTGGTGCGGTAGGCGTCAGCAATACATCCACTTTCTCAAAGGCCTCTCGGAAATCTTCGGAGATCAGGGCGCGCAGTTTCTGTGCCTTAAGGTAATAGGCGTCGTAATAGCCCGCCGACAGGACATAAGTACCAATCAGCACCCGCCGTCTCACCTCGGCACCAAAGCCTTCGCCTCGGGTATTCTCGTACATCTCCTGTAGCGTTTCCCCCTCAGCTCGAAAGCCGTAGCGTACCCCGTCATAGCGAGCCAAGTTGGAGGAAGCCTCCGCAGGGGCAACGATGTAATAAGTGGGCAATGCATATTTGGTGTGGGGAAGAGAGACAGGCACCATCTCGGTCCCGGCTGCCGTCAACCATTCCTTGCCCCGATCCCACAGGGCCAGCAAGTCCCGGCTCATACCTTCCATATTATATTCCTCAGGGATACCTACTTTTAGGCCCTTCACTTTCTGCTCAAGGGCGGTTTCGAAGTTAGGCGTGGGCTTGTCGGCGGAAGTGGAATCCTTGGGGTCGTAACCAGCCATAGCGCCTAGCATGATGGCGCCGTCACGCACCGTGCGGGTCATGGGGCCAGCCTGGTCAAGGGAGGAAGCGAAGGCGACGATGCCCCAACGCGAACAGCGGCCATAGGTTGGTTTAACCCCGACGATACCACAAAAGGAAGCAGGCTGGCGGATAGAACCTCCGGTATCGGTACCGGTGGCCCCGAGCGCTGCTCGCGCCGCCACCGCCGACGCCGAACCTCCCGACGACCCGCCAGGGACCAAGGGCTTATCGTCATCCTTGCGCTGCCAGGGATTTACCGTTGGACCGTAATAGCTGGTGACGGTTGCCGAACCCATGGCAAATTCATCCATGTTAGTCTTGCCCAGCATTACCGCCCCAGCCCTCCAGAGATTAGCTGTCACCGTGGACTCGTAAGGGGGCGTGAAACTGTCAAGAATATGGGAGGATGCGGTGGTGAGAACCCCTTCGGTACAGAACAGGTCCTTGATAGCGATGGGTAGGCCTTCCATACTTCCGGGCTCGTCTCTATCCTTGGCGCGTCTGGCATCAGATTCTTGCGCCGCCTTCATAGCCCGTTCCGGCGTTTCGGTAACAAAGGCGTTAAGCCCACGGGACACCTCAAGGGCTGCAATATGGGCTTGCGTCAGTTCGGCGGAACTAAACTCGCCCTTTGCTAGCCCGTCACGGGCCTGAGCCATAGTAAGATGATTGAGTTCGCTCACAGAGATTACCCCCCCCTCCCCTACTCAATCACCTTGGGGACAGCGAAGAATCCTTGAGACTTTTTTGGCGCGTTGGCGAGAATACGCTCACAGCAGTCACCGTCAGTTACTTCATCAGGGCGCCAGATCAGTTTCACATCCACTACGCTAGCCATGGGTGAAACGGCATCGGTATTCACCTCATCAAGCTGCTCCACCCAGCCGATGATCTTGTCCATCTCTGAAGCTAGGCCTTCAAGTTCCTCTTCAGGAACTCTGATGCGAGCAAGGGTTGCAATTTGCACCACGGTGGATTTGTCGAGCGACATCTATGGATTCCTTTGTTTTTTTGTAACGTCTGTATCTTCCGCTAAAAAAAGGTATGCTCTCCATAAACCTCCCCCAGTCACTCAAAAAGACGCTCAGAAATCTCGTAAAAGCTGCCCTTCAGGGGCCGGAAAATGAAGGCAAAATCTATCACCCAGCATGACCATCTGCAACCTCACAGAACTGCCAAAAATGCTTGGCCAAGGCCAGCGATTGCTGGGAATTGACCTAGGTGAAAAAACCCTGGGGCTAGCCCTCTCCGATCCTGGACTGACTATCGCTTCGCCGCTGGAAACTATCAAACGCACTCGCTTCAGCAAGGACGTGGAAACTCTACTCAGCATCATGGAAAAACACGGTATCGGTGCCATCGTGATCGGCTTACCGATAAATATGAACGGCAGTGAAGGCCCACGCTGCCAGTCGGTACGCCAGTTTGCGGATAATCTTCTGGAAAAGAAAGAAACAACTATCGTCTTCTGGGACGAGAGACTTTCCACCGTCGCTGTCACCTACACACTGCTGGAGGCCAATATGTCGCGCAAGCGCCGGGCACAGGTAGTGGATAAGATGGCCGCCGCTTACATCCTGCAGGGGGCACTTGATCGAATAAAAGAAGGTCCATGATACTCGTTATCGAATCCGTGGCACCGGTCTTCCTGTTGATCGTGCTTGGCTATGCCCTGCGAAGAAAACACTTTCTTTCCGAGGGATTTTGGGAAGGTGCCGACAGGCTTACCTATTTCGTGCTCTTTCCAGCTCTCATCCTCCATACTTTGACGGGTGCCGATCTTGTTAATCTATCCATATCCGGCATGGCGCTAGCGCTGGCTTCCCCGGTGCTTTTAGTGGCTATAACCCTAAGTCTGGTTCGTGCTAAATTCAGACCCTGGGGCCACGACGGCCCGGCCTATACCTCTCTCTTCCAGGGAGCCATCCGCCCTAATACTTTCATGGGTCTCGCTGCTGCTGCCTCCCTTTACGGCGAGGCCGGATTGGCCTTAGCTGCCGTGGCCGTAGTGGTCCTGACCCCCATGGTGAACCTACTCTCGGCCTCCGCCCTTGCTCGTCATGCCTCCAAGGAACATACAGTAGCTAAGGACCAGGTCCTTCTAATCGCCACCAACCCCCTGATCCTCGCCTCTCTGGTCGGCGTCATTCTGAACCTCAGCGGCATCGACCTCCCTACCTTCGCCGCACCCCTCTTCGATACACTGGGGCGAGGGGCCCTGACTCTGGGTCTGCTATCGGTGGGAGCGGGTCTTTTCCCCATGGCCGCACGCAGCGATGGAGGCTCCTCCCTCTCAACTCTTATTTTCTCCTGTGCTACGAAACTTGTTCTCCTTCCCCTGCTAACCGCCACCTTCCTTCACCTCTTCGCAGTCCAGGGTATAACCGCCGCGGTAGCCATCCTCTTCGCCGCACTACCCACCTCGGCCACAGCCTACGTGATGGCACGCCAGCTCGGCGGCGATCATACCCTCATGGCACGCATTATCACCATAGAGACCCTTGCCGCCACCTGCACCCTTCCCGCCTGCCTGATTCTACTACCCTGAAGGTGCCTTCGCCGCTTTCCTTGCCGTGCTGGGCCGGTTCCCCTATAAAATCCCCTTCACGCCAAACTGGACTGAACCCACCCATGACCGGCCTTTCCTCCGACCACACACATGCTCCCCTTTCGGGCGTCCGTGTTTTAGACATGACGCGAGTTCTAGCAGGTCCCACCTGCACCCAAATTCTGGGCGACCTAGGAGCTGACGTAATCAAAATCGAGCGCCCGGGGCGTGGTGACGACTCCCGGGGGATGGGTCCTCCCTATCTCAAGGACGCGGAGGACAAAGACACCCAGGAAAGTGCCTACTTCCTCAGCGTCAACCGCAACAAACGCTCTATCACCCTCAACCTCACCTCAAAAGAGGGGCAGAAGTTGGCACGGCGCATGATCAGTAAGTGTGACGTGGTGGTGGAGAACTTCCGTCCCGGTACTCTGACCCAGTACGGCCTTGCCCATGATCAGATAAGGAAGGATTTCCCCTTCCTCATATATTGTTCCATAACCGGGTTTGGCCAGACTGGGCCCTATGCGTCGCGCGGTGGCTACGACTATCTTGTCCAGGGTATGGGCGGCATCATGAGCGTCACTGGGAAACCCGACGGCCCACCCGAAAAGGTGGGAGTGGGCGTCTCGGACATCATCACCGGCATGTACGCAGTTATTGCCATCCAGGCAGCCCTGCGCCACCGCGAGCTCACCGGCGAGGGCCAGCACATCGACATGGCCCTGCTCGATTCCCAAGTAGCCTGGCTAAGCTATGTGGGTGAGAACTATCTGATCTCCGGCGAAGTACCGCAAAGGCTAGGAAACCATCATCCCAACATCGTGCCCTATCAGGTGTTCCGGGCCAGTGATGGGCTTCTAGTCCTTGCCGTAGGTAACGACGCACAGTTTGAGCGTTTCTGCAAATTTGCGGGATGTCCAGACCTAGCTGCTGACAAGCGCTACACTACAAACGCCGCAAGGGTGAAAAACAGGGGTAGCCTTACTCCCGTCCTTGCCGACATTGTCGCCGGTAAATCCATAGCCCACTGGATAGAGGGGTTGGTGGACGTCAATGTACCGTGTAGCCCCATTAATACTATAGACCAAGTTTTTGCCGATCCTCAGGTGATTGCCCGCAACATGAAGATCGCCATGCCCCATCCCCATGTTGCCGGGGAGACCATAGACCTCATCGCCAACCCTTTACGCCTTTCACGCTCACCCGTCTCTTACCGTCAATCTCCGCCAAAACTGGGGCAGCACACAGCGGAGGTTCTGGAAGAACTACTGGAGATAAGCCAGCAGGAGATGGTGTCCCTGCACGATAAAGGAGTCATTTGAGGTCCCTTTTTCCACCACCGCTTGCAGGTTTCTTCAAGGTGTGTTTATAGTCCGCCTTTGATGAGCGCTGTAACGCTGAAGATTCGCTTTCCTCACCGACATCTTCTCGGCATTGAGGGGGTTTCTCCCGACGAGATTTCCGGGCTTCTCGACCTTTCTGAATCTCACGTAGAACAGAATCGCCAGACAGACAAAAACCGCACCACGTTGCGCGGGCGCACCTGTATCAACCTCTTCTTCGAGAACTCCACCCGCACCCGCACCTCGTTTGAACTGGCGGGGAAGCGACTGGGTGCTGACGTTATCAATATGTCGGTATCCACCAGTTCCATCAAGAAGGGCGAGACCCTGATCGATACCGCTATGACACTAAACGCCATGCACCCAGACGTGCTAGTGGTGCGCCATCCAGACTCTGGCGCGGTCCAGCTACTCTCTGAGAAGGTCAATTGTGCCGTCATAAACGGCGGTGACGGCCGCCACGAACATCCTACCCAGGCGCTTCTCGACGCGCTAACTATCCGCCGCCGCAAGGGAAAGCTTTCCGGCCTTTGCGTGGCCATCTGCGGCGACATCATGCATTCTCGCGTGGCCCGCTCCAACATCCATCTGCTCTCCACCATGGGAGCACAGGTGCGGGTGGTAGCGCCGCCTACCTTGCTTCCCGCTAAGATCGGCACCTTAGGTGTGGAGATCTTCCACCGCATGGAAGAGGGTCTCAGGGACTGTGACATCGTCATGATGCTGCGCCTGCAGCTTGAACGCATGAACGGCTCTTTTGTGCCCTCGGTACGTGAATATTTCCGTTTCTACGGACTCGACTACGCTAAACTGGAAGTAGCCAAACCAGACGCCTTAATTATGCATCCGGGACCCATGAACCGGGGCGTGGAGATCGACGGTGAACTGGCCGACGATATTGACCGCAGTGTCATCCGTGAACAGGTGGAGATGGGGGTAGCAGTACGTATGGCCTGTCTCGAGACGCTCACCGGTGCCCTTCCAAAAATTGAGTGTAAGACCTGATGGCAAAGGGAGCAAAAAAAACAAAGACGGTGAAGGCAAAGGCAGCTCCAGCATCTACCGTCAAGGTCGCCCGCACAGCTTATGTGAACGCTCACCTTATCGATCCTGCAAGCGGCCTCGACGCTCCGGGCGGCTTATTGAGCAACGATGGTCTAATCACTGATTTCGGACCAGATCTCTATGCCGACGGCACGCCGGAGGATGCTGAGACCATAGACTGTCAAGGACGTATCTTGGCGCCAGGACTAGTGGACATGCGGGTACAACTCCGCGATCCTGGACACGAGCACGAGGAGGCAACGGCTTCAGCGGCAGCAGGTGGAATCACTACCATCATTGTCCTTCCTAGCACCGACCCCGCTATCGACAGTGTCGCCTTGGTGGAATTCATCGTGCGCCGCGCTCGTGAAGTGGGACTAATAAATATTTATCCTATGGCAGCACTGACCCAAGGCCTAGAAGGCCGGGAGATCACCGAGATGGGCCTACTCACCGAGGCTGGGGCGGTCGCTTTCAGTGATGGCGTAGCCCCCATCGATGATAGCCTTGTTATGCGCAGGGCACTCAGTTACGCCCGCAGCTTCGATCTTCTCATCATCCAGCGCCCAGAAGATAGAAGTCTCGCCAATGAGGGTGTCATGAACGAGGGAGAGATTGCCACCCGGCTGGGTTTGGCCGGCATCCCCAACGCCGCCGAGACCATCCAGCTGGAACGGGACATCCAGCTTGTAGAGTTGACGGGCGGACGCTATCACGCATCCCTTCTCTCAACGGCTAAATCGGTGGATTTGGTGCGCCGTGCTAAGATGCGCGGACTTGACGTTACCTGCGATACAGCCCCGCCTTATTTTGCCCTCAATGAGATCGCCGTGGGCGACTACCGGACCTTCTCCCGTCTCTCCCCACCCCTGCGCCGCGAAGAAGACCGCTGTGCCGTGGTCGAAGGTCTAGAGGACGGCACCATTGACGTTATCGTTAGCGATCACGCGCCTCACCACCAAGACAGCAAACGCCAACCTTTTGCGCAGGCCGAAAGCGGAGCGGTAGGTCTGGAAACCCTGCTTGCCGTAGCCCTCGACCTTACCCGAGAGGGGTCGCTTTCGCTCTCTGATATGCTTGGGAAAGTCACCTGTGGGCCCGCGGATATCCTCGGCCTTCATGCCGGCAGGCTGAAAAAGGGGGCGGCGGCAGATCTCGTCATCTTCGATCCCGGGGCGCCCTGGAAAATAGATGCGGATCGCCTCATTAGCAAATCAAAGAATACACCATTCGACGGGAAACTGGCTCAGGGCCGTGTCATCCGTTCTGTTATCGCCGGTAAAACCGTCTTCCATGCTCCCGATCTTGACGTCTAAAATCTCTGAGCGGTAGTGGGAATGGAAACAGCCCAGAGCGATATCCTGATATTCATCATGGCGGCGCTTGGGGGATATTTTTTAGGTGCGGTGCCCTTCGGCCTACTCCTCACCCGGCTTGGAGGATTAGGCGACATTCGTACCATGGGTTCAGGCAACATCGGCGCCACCAATGCGCTGAGAACCGGCAACAAAGCTCTTGCCACCCTGACCCTACTTCTGGATATCGGAAAAGGGGCTCTAGCTGTGCTCGTGTTTCTGCACTGGGGACGGGATATGGCCTTCGTGGCGGCAGCCGGTAGCTTAACTGGTCACATTTTTCCCCTATGGCTGAAATTCAGGGGCGGCAAGGGGGTAGCCACCGTCCTAGGGAACCTGCTGGCGCTCAATTGGCTAGTGGGCCTACCAGCCTGTATCACATGGATCGTGGTAGGCTTTCTTTTCCGATATTCGTCGCTGGCCGCGTTGGTGGCTATGGCGACAGCACCATTCTATTCCCTGTGGTGGGACGACACTTCCATGGCCATCTATACAGCCCTTGCGGCCATCCTCGTCTGGTACCAGCATACCGACAACATCCGCCGTCTTTTCAACGGCGAGGAAACGAAAATTGGTGCCGATTGATTTCCGAGACGACCGGCTGACAAAATTTTTTGTTGGGTATGGAGAATACCTAAAATTAAGGCGTGGAGCCATGGAGAACCCAACCCGCGAACCGGTCATGAAACTCCCAGTGAGAGCCAATCAGGGAGATATAACAACACACGAAGGAACGGCCCATCGAGGCATGTCCATCACCAACAAAAATAACCCGCTATCTCGGTAGGCGGTTGACGAATCATATTTGCAATGCCAATTGTCACCCGCAACGGTCAGCACTTCTGGCATATCCAGGCGCTGCTGTTCTTTCTATAAGGTTAATCAACGGACTGCCCCATGAACGTTGTCGTTGTCGAATCCCCCGCCAAGGCAAAAACCATAAATAAATATCTCGGTGAGAACTACACCGTGCTCGCCAGCTATGGCCACGTGCGTGATCTTCCTTCAAAGGACGGGTCGGTGCAGCCGGATCAGGATTTCGCCATGACCTGGGAGGTAGAGAGCAAGTCCAAAAAACATCTCGATACCATCGCCAAGGCCCTTAAGGGGGCTGAAAATCTTTATCTTGCCACCGATCCCGACCGCGAGGGCGAAGCCATTTCCTGGCATATCGCCGAGATTCTCAAGCAACGCCGGGGCCTGGAGAACATCAAGGTCAGCCGCGTGGTGTTTCACGAAATCACCCGCAACGCCATTCTCGAGGCCATGGCGCATCCACGCGAACTCGACCTTGCCCTCGTGGAGGCCTATCTTGCCCGGCGTACCCTCGATTATCTCTTCGGGTTCACTCTCTCTCCCGTATTGTGGCGTAAACTTCCCGGCAGCCGTTCCGCCGGGCGCGTGCAATCGGTGGCGTTGCGCTTGATTTGTGAGCGCGAAGCTGAAGTCGAATGTTTCAGGCCACAGGAATACTGGACGGTCGAGGGCACCTTTCGCACGCCCTCCGGAGCACAATTTTCAGCCAGCCTGGCCTATTTGAATGGCGAGAAACTCGATAAGTTCTCACTCGCAGACGCCGATACCGCCGAAAAGGCCGAAGCCGCAACCAAGGCGGAAAATTATTCAGTAGCCTTGGTCGAACGCAAAACGATCAAGCGCAACCCATATCCCCCTTTCACCACTTCGACTCTGCAGCAGGAGGCGTCCCGAAAATTGGGTTTGGGGACCTCGCGCACTATGAATCTTGCCCAGAGGCTTTATGAAGGCGTCACCATTGACGGAGAGACACAGGGTTTGATTACCTATATGAGAACCGACAGCGTTACCCTTGCTGGCGAGGCCGTAGCCGGCTGCAGACAGCTTATCGGCGAGAAATTCGGCGGGGAGTATCTTCCCGATGCGCCTCGCATGCACAGGACCAAGGCTAAAAATGCTCAGGAGGCCCACGAAGCCATCCGCCCCACCAACCCGACCCGGACGCCCCAGAATGTGGCGGGCCATCTCGACCGAGACCAGCACCGGCTCTATGAACTGATATGGAAGCGCACCATAGCCAGCCAGATGGCTACCGCCAACATCGAAAAGGTGGGTGTGGACCTTGAAAGCAGCGATCGGAAAACCCGTTTTCGGGCCACGGGATCGGTGATTCTTTTCGACGGATTTCTCAAGCTCTATCAGGAAGGACGGGATGATACGCCGGATGAGAACGCCGATGGGCGTATTCTGCCTGCAATGGAAGAAGGCGAGATCCACGATCTTGTGGAAGCCGCACAGGAACAGCATTTCACCAAACCACCCCCCCGCTATAGCGAGGCCAGTTTGGTTAAGAAACTCGAGGAACTGGGGATAGGCCGGCCTTCCACCTATGCCAGCATCATCGACGTACTTCAGGCCCGCAATTATGTCCATCTGGAAAGAAAGCGTTTTATTCCCGAGGACCGGGGGCGGATCGTCACCGCTTTTCTGGAAAACTTTTTTCAGCGCTACGTCCAGTACACCTTTACCGCTGATCTTGAAAACCAGCTCGACGACATCTCCGGCGGGCTCATTGACTGGAAAAGAGTGCTAGAAAACTTCTGGTCTGCCTTCACCCAAGCCGTGGAAGACGCCAGCGGGTATACCGTACGTCAGGTCATTGACGCCTTGGATGAAGAGCTCGGCCCTCACTTCTTTCCCGAAACTACAGATGGCACAAAACCCCGCGCCTGTCCAACCTGCGCGGATGGCCGCCTGGGGCTAAAACTCAGCAAGACCGGCGGCTTCATCGGCTGCTCTAATTATCCTGACTGTACTTATACCCGGTCTCTGGCTGTGGACAACAGTGGTGAGGGTGGCGCCAAAAATGGGCCGCGTAGTCTGGGCACCGATGAACGAGGCGGTCAAGAAATCACCCTGCGAAAAGGCCCTTATGGTTTTTACGTCCAACTTGGTGAGGGTGAGAAAGACAAAAAACCGAAACGTAAATCTCTACCCCGGACCCTTTCTCCCGAAACCATTGATTTGATCGCGGCACAAGCACTTCTTGCGCTGCCACGAACCGTAGGTGCTCACCCCGAAAGTAATAAGACCATCATCGCCGATATCGGCCCCTATGGTCCCTATCTCAAACATGACGGGGCTTATACTTCCCTGAAGGGGGATGATGATGTCTTGACCATTGGCATCAACCGGGCCGTGGACCTTATTTCCCGTTCACGCAAAGACGGAAACGGTGCGGGCCGTGAACTGGGAGCCCACCCCGATGACGGCAAGCCGGTGGTTCTGAAGACCGGCCGCTACGGCCCCTATGTGTCCCACAGACACATCAATGCGTCCCTGCCAAAGGATACTTCCAGCGACAGTATAACTCTGGAGGAGGCCGTGTCCCTCATTATGGCAAAGGGCAAGCCGGCGGGAAGCGGGAAAAAGAAAAAAGTGGCCAAATCGAAGAAATCAGTCAGGGCAAAATCTAAATCCAAGATTTCTAACTAACCCTTTCTGTTGTTTTTTGGCCAAGATTCGAAAATCCCCTCTTCCCAGCAAGCAAGAGATCCTTGACTTCATCAAGGAAAGCCCAGGCCGCGTGGGCAAACGGGAAATCAGCCGCGCCTTCCGTGTCAAAGGCGCAGACCGCATTCCTTTAAAACAACTGCTCACAGAGATGAAGGAGGAAGGGCTGATGGGGCCTGGCCGTAGTGAAACTCAGAGGAAGGGACGCCGTGTGACAACCAAGAGCGGCCTTCCCCCAGTAGCCGTCATAGAAATTATCGGTCCTGATTCCGACGGCGAGCTCATGGGACGCCCCACCGTCTGGCACGATGAGAGACCGCCGCCGCTTGTCTACATGGCGCCAGAGCACAAAGGACGGCCCGCGCTTGGTACCGGCGAAAGAGTGTTAGCCCGTCTTAAACGAATCGATCAAGCCAGCTGCGAAGCCCGCACTATCCGCGTCATTGCCGGACAACCGCATAAAGTCCTTGGCCTGTTCAGCAAGTTGCCAAGAGAAGGCCGGATAAAATCCGTGGACCGCCGCCACAAGGGCGAGTTCGCGGTTCTAAGAAAAGACAGTGCTGAAGCAAAAACAGGGGAACTGGTATTGGGAGAAGTTCTACCCAGCCGTCATCACGGCCTGCCCACAGCCTGCGTCACCAAGCGGCTGGGCCATACAAAAGCCCCGGGAGCCATAAGTCTGATTTGTATCTACAGCCATGATATCCCCACAGAATTTCCCGATGAAGCCGTCGCCCAAGCTAAAGCTGCAAAACCCGCCACACTGGGAGACCGGGAAGATCTGCGCCAGCTCCCACTGGTCACGATTGACGGAGCGGATGCCCGTGATTTTGACGATGCTGTATGGGCCGAGCCTGATTCCGATCCGGACAACAGGGGCGGCTGGCATCTTGTGGTCGCCATTGCCGACGTGGCCTATTACGTACGCCTTGGCGACGCCCTAGACCGCTGTGCCGAAAACCGTGGCAATTCTGTCTATTTTCCAGACCGTGTCGTGCCTATGCTTCCCGAGGCCCTGTCCAACGGGCTGTGCTCGCTACTTCCCCACGAGGACCGTCCCTGTCTCGCCGCTCATATGTGGCTTGATTCGGATGGCAACTTACGTCGCCATCGTTTCGTCCGAGGCCTCATGTGCTCGGCCGCCCGCCTTTCCTATTCACAGATGCAAGACGCAAAAGAAGGCCGTGGCGATGCCACCACGACACCCCTTATCGACGCTGTCATTCACCCCCTCTATGGAGCATTCACTGCACTTTCCAAGGCGCGTGGAAAACGTGGCGTGCTCGATCTTGATCTTCCCGAGCGCCGTATAACACTCGATAAAACAGGGAATCTAGCGGGCATCGAAACTCAGGAGCGGCTCGATAGTCATCGCCTGATCGAGGAATTTATGATTACCGCCAACGTGGCAGCCGCTGAGACTCTATCGCAACGTAAGCGGCTTTGCATGTACCGGGTTCATGAGCCACCCGACCCGTCGAAGGTGGATGCATTGCGTGACTTCCTGAAAAGCCTAGGCTATTCACTGCGCCGGGGACAGGTGTTGCGGCCCCTGGATTTCAGCCGCATTCTAGATCAAGCTGCCAAAAGTGATCATGGACCTTTGATCTCAGAAATTGTCCTACGCACCCAGTCCAAGGCTATCTATAGTTCGGAAAACCTCGGTCATTTCGGCTTGGCGCTGGACCGGTATACCCATTTCACCTCGCCCATACGCCGTTATTCTGACCTTCTTGTTCATCGTTCTCTCATTGACGCCCTGAAACTTGGCAAACACGGGTCAAGCGCCCATTCTATTGAACGCTTCAACGATATCGCCGAGCATATTTCTGATACGGAGCGGCGCGCCGAAGCTGCGGAACGGGATGCTTTCGATCGTTACACCGTAGTTTTTCTCAGCGAACTGGTAGGGGCGCGATTCTCCGGTCGCATCAACGGCGTTACCCGGTTTGGCCTGTTTGTAACCTTGGATGAAACAGGCGCTGACGGTTTGGTGCCAGTGCGAAGTTTAGGCACGGAATTCTTCGATCACGACGAGTCCCATCATTACCTTTGTGGGCGTGTCACTGGGAAGATATTCACCTTGGGAGATCCAGTAATCGTGCAACTGACAGAAGCCGATCCTGTGACCGGCAGCTTGCAACTTAAAATTCTCGAAGGAGGACGCGGAGGAAAGCCTTCCACAGGCGCGTCTGGAAAAATGAAGCGAGCTACAAAAAAGCGTGGGGCGGATGCGTCCGGACGGCAAAAACGCAAACGGAAAAAATAAACTAACTCAAGGCGCGGTTCTTGCTGCACACTGGACACTGAATATTAAGTGATATTGAAAATCTATGGGATTGAAAAAACAAAATACAGTGGAAGCATCGCTTTCTCCCATCTCACTGAAGGGCTCCAGCGCTATGCTGGCGCTGGTTATATCCGCATGCACCGTCTTTCCCATTGAGAGGGACTCGCCCTATTTTACCGAGAGATATGCCACCCCGGTATTTTTTGTTGGGTACAACTATATTTCCGAGCGTTTTATCGAAAAGGTAGATATTGGCTATTTAACCGTAGCCGGTCTGGAGGGATTGACGGCTATCGACCCGCAACTGGAAATCACCAGAGATGGTGACTTCGTGAGCCTCGCCGTTGACAACAACTTCCTCCACACTGTGTCAGCCCCCGCCGCTGCCAATACCAAAGCCTGGGCGGACCTGACCGTGAAAATTATCGAGAACGGGCGTTTGGCTTCCACTCCCCTTCTCGAGACACAAGCCGAAGACATTTATTCCAGCATCTTTCAGAGCATGATGACCGAACTCGATGGCTTTTCACGTTATGCCGGCGCCTTCGAGGCCCACCGAGACAGGTATAGACGCAGTGGATTCGGAGGTATCGGCGTGCAAATTCTCATTGATGGCAACAAAGTCCACGTTGTGTCAGTTCTTCCCGACACCCCAGCAAAAGAGATGGGACTTCAGGACAACGACCGCATCACTCACATTGACGATGAATCTGTCGCCGGATTGACTATTCACGAGGTAGTCGAACGGCTGCGTGGGGAAATAGGTTCCCATGTGACCATCATTGTGGAGCGTGACAGCCGTGATCATTTTCTTTCTGTAACCCTCTCCCGCAGGTTGATCATGGATGTTACCGTGACCTATAAAATGATAGACGATCTAGGCCATATAAAAATCACCTCTTTTAACAAACGCACCAGCAAAAGCCTGGAGAACACGCTCGCCAAAATACAACCCGCTATCGAATCAAGGAAAATAAAGGGAATTATCCTTGATCTTCGATCCAACCCTGGGGGACTTCTTGATCAGGCGATAAAAGTAGCAGACCTCTTCCTTACCAAAGGACAGATCGTTTCCACCAAAGGCCGTCACCCCGACAGCAACCAGAATTTCTCCGCTGACAAAGAAGGTTTTGCACAGAATCTCCCTCTTGCCGTCCTTATCAACGGCAATACGGCATCAGCAGCAGAGATCGTTGCTGCCGCGCTTCAGGACCAGGGGCGCGCTGTCGTGATCGGGACCAATTCCTACGGAAAGGGCACAGTTCAGAATGTCATTGCCCTTCCTAATAACGGTGAATTAACCCTCACATGGTCACGTTTTCATGCTCCCTCCGGCTACACACTGAACAATCTGGGTGTCTTGCCCACCATCTGCACCAGCAGAGAAACAACCGGCAGCACCGAAAAGGAAAACGCTAATTTCACACCTCGACCGAAAGAACTCCATACCGGCGCTATCGTCTCAGAAACAGCTCTTTCCAAATGGCGCGCCGAAGACCTGCCCTCTGAGAAAAATATTGAGGAACTGCGTGCCATCTGTCCAGACCCTAAAAAGGCCTCGGATCGTGATATTACGGTGGCAAAACAGCTTCTCACGGAGCCCGCGCTTTATAGCCGCGCCATGAGCCTCTCTTTCCCCGCCATCGCCAACCGGTAGATATGGGGGCCATATCTCGTTTTTTGATTATCGTTCGCGCTTGACAGGTCGCTGAAGGCGGGTATTTTCTCGCTTTATTATCTACTCCCTAGACCCAGCGGGATCACCATGGCCAAACCAAATTCTATTGTTGTCAAAATGACCAGCACGGCCGACACCGGATTTTTCTACTTGGCGAAGCGAAATCCCAAGAAAAAAACGGAGAAACTCTCGTTTCGCAAATACGACCCGGTGGCGCGCAAGCACGTAGAGTTTAAGGAAGAGAAAATAAAATAGAACTTCTCCAAGTATTCCGGATTCCCCGAATCTTTCATCACCACGGAAAATAAGTTTTTAACCCTTCGGGCCCTCCCTAAGAGCGAGGGCGCGTCCGTCGCATCACTTTCCTAAATTTATTTACGGACCGCAGGGCAATTTTACTAGCAAGATGGTTCAGGGGGAAATTCCAGCTTGTTCAGTATGCCTTTTATTTTAAAGTTTCCATAATCAAGGAGAATTTCCCGAGCGACACCATTCTCCGAGAGGTGTACCGTGGTCTCATAATCTGGTAGGTCGACATCTGCTTTTGTAGAAAAAAAAGCAAGGCGCACTGGCCAATACTTCTCATTCAATGAGGAAGCGAACAAATCGTCGGGTGCTGCAGCTGGAGTCAGATTGCCTATAACCGCGTTAATATCAAACATACCTTCTTTGTTGGCACCATCAAAGACAAGTCGGTAAAGCGTCTTCTTTCCTTTGTTTGCTGCATCTACAAGAAGAAAAAGATGCTCAGAGGGAAAAATCGTTTCTTTGGGCAGATCAAGATTTTTTCCTTTCGGGATTGAATACACAGCTTTGCCCTTACCGCCATGACCCGAAAGAGTGGCGTGACCTCTGAATTGCTCATGGAGATTACCGTCCCGAAAATTCCTTGCATCGAACCGGTACGCGAGACCGTCCCTCGATTCCCAGCTTGCAAAACTGGAATCGTTTTCAATGATATTACCCCAAATTTCGCTTAGGGCGACGGTCACACGCTGAGAGGAACTCCAACCGTCGCAGACATCCCGCCACTCGATAGCCATGGAACCAGTCGCACCAACGAGACTGCTCCGGGGCGTAGCCCTATCCAGAGTAAGATCATAAACCGCCAGATAGGAAGGAAGGTCAGCAGCCTTTGCTGACGAAGAACTAACCGGAGAATATATGAAAACCACCAACAGACCCAATATCGCTTGGCGCAGAAACATCATTCTCTCTATATGAAAACCAGGAAGAGTCAGGAGCCGAGTCAGCAAAAAGCCGCACTCTAGGAAGTGATTGGCTCCGAGAGAGTTACCACCCAGCTTTTCGCGCCAGTAACTCCATAGCGCATCTTCATCTCCGCAAGATTTTCGCCCGGCGACGGACGGGCCACGACACGGTGATAGGTGTCTCCCCACACCTTTGTGGAAATGATAAATACCTTAAACGAAGTCAGTGTCTTGGAAAGAGCTTCGGCATTGTTGAAGTTGCGGAAGCTGCCGAGAACAAGATACCGTGACGGTGTGCCGGAAGTTTCCTTATCTACATTCCTAACAACGGTACGCCTTGAGGTAGTGGCGGGATTCTTTACAGTAATTTTGGAACTGTGAGGCATGGAATCATCGACCACAGGCAGGGCCGCAAGCTGTCGCAGCTTATTATCAGAGGAACCAAAAGCAAAGGCATTAACACCAGGGAGGTTGTCTTGTTCTGGAACCGGCTTAACCGAAGGGGTGGCTGCGAGTTCGGGAAGCCGGGAGGAAACGGTGTGCCCTGGATGGCCAAAGGGCTGAGGTGTCGGAGAATTTGACGCCACCATGATGTCGTCATTTACAGGCGTGTCGTAATCAGAGCAAATCACAATACCATCATAGGGTTCTGTCCAGATCCAGCGCCACATAGCGCAATCTTGTTTCATCGCCATGGAAATGGCGTGATCAGATGCACCTTTACCGGTCTTAAGGTAGAGGAGACCATCAGCCACCCAGCCAGCAATCTGGTGGGCGGCAGGAGCCGCACACCCCGCAAGCAGCAAAGGAATTACGGCTATAAACAGCTTCTTAATGAAAGGCCTGCCGAACAGTGGAATACTCCTCACTTCCTGTCATCATGGCAACTTCAGCCGAACATAATGATGTTTCAGGAAGATTACAATAAATATTCTTGACTGTGACATTTATGCACACTGTGGCATTTATGCGCATAGACAACTACTTAGAATCATTAGGATTTTAATGATTCTAATATGCTTCGGAAGAGGCGCTAGAGGTAATCATTCCCACTCAATGGTCCCAATCGCAATAGCTATTCTTTCTGGGAGCTCTTCTCTCTCTTCGACTTTCCCGCACTCTTTTTTGCTTTCATGTCCTCGCCGTTTTTTTTCACAGGCGGCAGATTAAGCTTGATATGGAGTTCGCGCAGACGTTCCACCGGGACCTCCGCCGGAGCCTGCATCAACAGATCCTGAGCCTGTTGGTTCATGGGGAATGCAATAACCTCTCGTATATTCGGCTCATCAGCCAACAACATGACGATACGGTCGATACCCGGAGCAGAACCACCGTGAGGCGGCGCACCGTATTTAAAGGCAGTAAGTAAGCCACCGAACTGTTCCTCCACCCTCTCACGGCTATAGCCAGCGATGGCAAAAGCCTTATACATAACTTCTGGCAGGTGGTTACGAATGGCCCCGCTGGAAAGTTCTACACCATTACAAACGATATCATACTGCCATGCCTTTATGGCTAGAGGGTCCTCATTTTCTAGAGCCTCCAGCCCCCCCTGAGGCATGGAAAAGGGGTTATGACTGAATTCAAGCTTGCGGGTGGTCTCATCGAATTCGTACATGGGATAATCGACGACCCAGCAGAACCGGAAACAGTCTTTCTCCAGAAGATTAAGGTCATTACAAACCCTAGTGCGCACAGCTCCGGAAAAGGCTGCGGCCTCGTCTTCCATACCACAGACGAAAAACACCGCATCGCCATTGCCAAGACCATTGGACTTGGCAATGGCCAATACGCGCTCAGGTTCGAGATTTTTAGCAATCGGCCCTTTTCCTCCACCGTCTTCGAGGATGATGTAGCCGAGTCCGGCCTGACCCTCCTCGCGGGCCCAATCATTAAGCTTATCAAAATAGCTCCGCGGCCGATCTCCTGCACCAGGCGCCGGCACGGCACGCACCACCGCGCCGTTTTCGATAGCCTTAGCGAATATGCTGAAACCCGACCCACGAAAAGATTCTGTTACATCCGAGATAATAAGGGGATTGCGCAAATCAGGTTTATCACTTCCGTATTTGAGCATGGACTCGGCAAAGGGAATATGCGGATACGGCCCTTGGGTAACACTCCAGCCACCGCCAAATTCCTCAAACACTCCGGTCATCAAGAGTTCCACGGCGGCAAAAACGTCTTCTTGGGTGACAAATGACATCTCGAGATCAAGCTGATAGAACTCACCGGGAGAGCGATCCGCACGAGCATCTTCGTCACGGAAACACGGAGAAATCTGGAAATAGCGGTCAAATCCACCCACCATGAGAAGCTGCTTGAACTGTTGGGGCGCCTGCGGAAGGGCATAGAACTTGCCAGGATGGAGACGTGAGGGCACCAGATAGTCACGGGCACCTTCCGGAGAACTTGCAGCTAGGATCGGGGTCTGAAACTCGATAAACCCCTGTTCCACCATCCGCCGCCGGATACTGGAGATAACTTTGGAACGCAGCACGATGTTATCATGAATTTGCTCGCGCCTCAGGTCGATGAAACGATGGCGAAGACGCAGGTCTTCAGGGGCGTTGTCGTCAACAGCCACCTGAAAGGGTAGCACTTCAGCTCCGCTCAGAATTTCCATTTCCTCAATGCGTAATTCCACCTTCCCCGTGGGAAGACTGAGATTCACAGTCTCCGGGTCGCGATCCACTACCTGGCCGGTAACGGTGATGACGCTTTCCGGACGCACCTGTTCCGATTCCACGAATAGGGGACTGGAAACGTCAATGACACACTGGGTTAGGCCATAATGGTCACGCAAGTCGATAAAAAGGAGGTTGCCGTGGTCGCGCTTACGGTGGATCCAACCAGAAAGACGAGTCTTGGAGCCCGTGTGCTCAGGACGGAGTTCACCGCACGTATGAGACCTGTAAGGATGCTTGGAGAGATTGTTCACGAAGTGTGTCTCGGACTGTTCCTGCCTGCCGCCAAGATAACTACCGTCGAGCGAAAAAACACATGGACCCCCCCACTTGTCAAGCCATGTATGGTGGCAACAGACATAAAGCAAAACCTTGGCGCTTTCGCCAACGGTTAAAGCCGTGTATATCCGGCGCCATGGCCTTGCTGGAAAATACTAAATCCCTATCAGCTTTCTGTCAGAATGCTACGGGCGAATCCTATATCGCCGTCGATACCGAGTTTATCAGGGACAAAACCTTTTATTCTCGGCTCTGTTTGGTCCAAATTGCCACAGAAAATCAGGCTGTGGCCATCGATCCCCTAGCGCCGGATATTGATCTGTCCCCTCTATTTGGGCTTATGACCAATAAGAACGTACTGAAGGTGTTCCACGCCGCGCGCCAAGATGTAGAGATCTTCTTACACCTTTCCGGCCATATTCCGGTCCCCCTCTTCGACACCCAAGTAGCAGCTATGGTTTGTGGCTTCGGGGAATCGGTTGGGTTTGATGCCATCGTCGCAAAGCTAGCTGGAGCCAGGATCGATAAATCACAGCGCTTTACGGACTGGGCACGACGCCCCCTAAAACGCAAGCAGATCGATTATGCCCTAGCCGATGTCATTCATTTACGCCCGGTTTACGAGAAAATTTCTGCCTGCTTGCATGAGAATGGACGCACGGAATGGCTGGAAGAGGAAATGGCAATCCTAACGGAGCCTCGCTCCTACATCCTTAATTCTAAGGATGCCTGGCAGCGGTTGAAATTCCGCAATACAAAGCCCAGGTTTCTGGCTATTCTTCAGGAACTCGCTGCATGGCGCGAAGAAGAAGCGCGGTCACGAGACGTTCCTCGAAATCATATTCTGCGAGATGATGTACTGGTGGAACTTGCTAGTCTGGTGCCGCGGTCAACGCAAGAATTGGATCATGGACGTGGCTTTCCCCGCAAACAGGCCGACACGTCGCTAGGCAGGGCCGTGCTTGACGCCGTTGCCCGAGGAACAGCGCGCAGCCCCGATGACTGCCCCCAGCCACTTGGAAAGCCCCACCTTCTTCCTGGCCTCAGGCCCGTGGTGGAATTGCTCAAGGTACTCCTCAAAACTAATAGTGAGGCTCACGGCGTGGCCCAGAAACTTATCGCCAGCACCGCCGACCTCGAGATGATCGCCACTGATGATGATGCCGACGTTCCAGCCCTTCATGGCTGGCGGTGGGATCTCTTTGGTGCCGATGCCTTAGCACTCAAACACGGGGAACTCGCCCTTACAGTTGAGAAAAATCAGGTCGCTCTAGTCAAGCAGATCTAGAGCCCGTCCAGCACATGGGCGGCGAAAGGAATGGTAATTCTCCGCTTTGCTGCAAGTGCCTTGGTGTCCAGAACCGCCACAATTCGCCGCGCGGCGGCGAAAGACCTTTCCATTCTCGCTAGCAGATAGGTAATCACATCTTGGTTCACTTGCAACTGCCGGTCGGAAAACATCTTCACAAGCACGGCACCAATCAGGGCATCATCCGGGACACCTACCCCCACCGCCGGTGAGGCGGCAAGTCTGGAACGCAGGTCTGGCAGGTCCACGGACCATTCGGCAATAGGGATCATTGCTGTCAGAAGCAAACTTCCCTGCCGTTCACTCAACATATTATAAAGATGGAGAAAGATCCGCTCACTTGTCGCCGCCCCCACAATTCGGTCAGCATCCTCAATAACGGCTGCAGTTCTGTTGCGCAGAAGTTCCGGAGGATCACCATCCCTTACGGCGTTAGGGGACAAGACCACAGCTTGGCTACGCGTCTGCCAGACGTGGGCAAGGTGGGTTTTGCCGCAACCTGCCGGGCCGTGGATTATAAGACTCGGTGCCGTCCATTCTGGCCAGCGGTCGAGCAAAGCCACCGCCTGTTGGTTGCATGGCGCCACAAGAAAGTCCTCTCGACCCAGCGTCGGACGATAACCAAAGGCCAGAGGCAGCTGCCCCGAACAGGATGATTTTGAGGATGGGGATATTGGGAAAGATTCTCCATGCAAAGATACTACAGACGCCGTCATCTCTGCTCCTCGCCTCCATTCCCAGACCCTTTGTAGTAAGTGCTTGCCAAATAACGATTAATGACAAAACGGCCCAACACCCCGATGATGGCAGCTAAAGGAACTGCCAAAAGGACACCCACGAAGCCAAACAATGCACCAAAAGCCAGCAGTGCGAAGAGAATCCATGCTGGGTGCAGACCGATACGGTTTCCTACCAGATTAGGCGTAAGCAGGTAGCTCTCCGCCGTTTGACCAGTAAGGTAAGTGACCGCCACCAGAGCTACCGGCAACAGGTCGGAAAACTGCATCAGGGCAAGACTCGTGCCGATTATAAAACCGATTGCCGCTCCCACGTAGGGTATGAAGGAGATAAGGCCGCTAGCAATACCCACCATAAGTCCGAATTCAAGGCCGATGAGAGATAAAAAGAATCCGTAGAACCCAGCTAAAATCAAGCAGACCAGCGAGACGCCACGCACGAAACCCGACAGGGTTTCGTCAATCAGCCCAAGCTGGGTACGAATAGTGGCGGCATGATCACAAGGCAACCACCCGTCTATGTGGGCGACAATCACGTCCCAGTCACGCAACAAATAAAAGGCGGCTATTGGCATAATAAAAATCAATGAAAGTAGATTAAGCAGCGCCAGCCCGCCACTCCACAAATCACCGACAACCCCTCCTGCCCACGAGATAAGGCCAGCGGTATAACCGCTGGCAGTGCCTCCATACCGTCCCACATCCACATCCTTGAGGTGGTCACGCAGGATTTCAAGATAAGGTGCCATCAGATTACGGAGAAAAGCGATGTAGTGGGGCAGACGATCAAGGAAGGCGAAGAATTGGTCCTGCAACAGTGGCAAAATCAGAAGCAGACCGAAAACAACTACAGCGAAGAACAGGAGAAGAATGCCGAAAACGGCAAGACCGCGCGGAATGCCACGCTCTTCCAGAGCATCCACCACGGGATCGAGGAAGTAGGCCACTGCCATTCCCACAACAAAAGGCAGCAGAACATCACCAAGCAGGTAAAGGAACAGGGCAGAGGCAAAAATACCTCCGGACCAGAACCAAAACTGGCGATTTATCTTTCCTGTCATGAGTCTATCGCCATGCCTCGTATCCATCGCTTGAGATAGCCCATTCCAGAGATAAAAGTGGTCGCTGCCACCAGGTAAACCAAAGCTTCGGTGACGCCCCAGTTATCGAAAAACAGTGCCTCCCGGACGAGAACAAATGCCGCCAGAACCAACTGCAAAACCGTGTTGACCTTGCTGATCCATAACGGATCCATGCTCAGAGTCCGATCCGATATAGTATAAAGCAATAACGCGCCGCCGATAATCAGCAAATCCCTGAACACCACCAGGATTACCAGCCAATCCGGAAGCAAGCCCTGAATACCAAGAGTAATGTAGACGCCAACCAGAAGCATCTTATCGGCGAGGGGATCAATATAGGCTCCTAGAGGGGTTTGAGCATTAAACTGGCGGGCGAGAAACCCATCCACCGCATCAGAAACCCCGGCAATCACGAACAGCCAGAACGCTGCCAGGTACATACTAGAGAGAATCAGCCATACCGCCAGCGGCACCAATAACAGTCGCACGACGCTAATGATATTCGGCAGGTTAGTCACCCTAGGCATATGCAAACAGTTCGTTCGGACATTACTTCACAGGACGAAGAATCCAAGAGGTGCCTCCCTGACTCAACAGCAGATCACTTTGCGCCAAAGCCAATTTTAGCTGTGTTACGGATCCGACAAAGTATAAATCCATGATCACCTCACTCCGGGTCAAGGACAGCACGTCTTTCCTGCGAATAAAGGCTATGGAATCGAGGCGTTTTCGGATATCCGTCCAGTATGTGATCCCGGTTATAGGTACTGAAATAACCAAGGATTCCTGACGGCTGTTAAGCTGCATAAGATTATCACGTTTCCAGTTTTCCTCCACCTGAGAGGCCACCTCTGTCACCGCATGATTCAGCAAATTATCAGTGGTTTTTCCACTGGCACCTGTGAAGCTGAAAACGTTGGTGTATTCTTGGGTCGCTGCGCCGAACCGGCTGACAGAAACATCAAGGCTAGGTGTATTGGCCACAAGATTTATGGTGAGGGTAGCTACCGCCACAAGAGTGTCTGTAGCTCCATAACGCCGGGCAATAGTATCAAGCCTTTTCCGGATAGCCGCCATCGCCTGAGCTGGCCCGATATCCGCAACGTCGGACAGATCGCCTTTGGGAACGATAAAAGGGACGAGGGATTCCTCGCGCTGGTGTCCGGCCCAAGCCGTTCGCCAAGGATTCGGATCGTCCCATAAAAGCTGGGTGCCCGCCAATTGGTAGACGGGAACAATCAAGACTGGCTTGCTTCTTGTCTCAGCGAAGGAAAAGCCTTCTGTGCGCAGAAGTTCTCGGATGGCATCAGGTTTGAAGTGATAGGTGATTTTCGCCAGATAGCGGACGGAGGATGTCTTCTCGTCACCAACTTCAATGCCGCTCACTAACTCGGAGATATGGGCGTCGGAAAGGATGGGAAGATCGGCATGGTTAGTGCGTAACGTCAGTCGCTCCAGCAACGCCCGAAAGGCCTTTTTCTGACCATTGGTAAGTGCCACCTTGCGGGCGTCGGTGGCAGAGCCGGCCGTAGCATCAACAACCATATCTCGAACGCTGAACACATCAGCAGCCCTTGTCACGCCCATGGGGGTTGTCACAATAAGTCCCACAGCCAAAAGAAGGCCAGCCAGCGCCAAATTACGAAAATGGAGGGGAAACCGTGAAAAGCGGCACGGCCACCACATGCCACGAACTAGGATTATTGCAAAACGTGCAAGATAAAGTATGTTCAAGCTTCTAGGTTCCCTGCAAACTCATAGCCTTATACTTTATCATGCGCAAGGATGCCATAAGCAGCCAAACGTACAAGGATGCGGGTGTTGACATCGCCGCCGGAAACGCCCTAGTGAAGGCCATCAAGCCCCTAGCTCGGTCTACAGCCCGGCATGGTGCCGATGTTGATCTATGTGGATTTGGCGCTATGTTTGACCTTGCCGCGACGGGGTATGACGATCCCATCCTTGTCGCCGCTGCCGATGGCGTCGGCACGAAACTTCAAATCGCTACCGCAACAAGCTGCCATTATGGCGTGGGCATTGACCTTGTCGCCATGTGCGTAAATGACCTCTTGGCACAGGGGGCCGAGCCCCTGTTCTTTCTCGACTACTACGCCTGCGCGAGGCTTGAAGCGGAGGTAGCGGAGGAGGTTATTGCCGGAATCGCCGAAGGTTGCCGCCTTGCTGGCTGCTCTCTTATTGGTGGTGAAACAGCGGAGATGCCGGGCATGTACACCAAGGAAGACTATGATCTTGCCGGGTTTTCCGTGGGTGTGGCGGAGCGCGGGAAAATTCTTATTGGGTCAACCGTCACCGAGGGAGACTTAGTTCTTGGTCTAGCCTCCAGTGGCCTTCATGCCAACGGATTCTCTCTGGTGCATAAGCTGGTGGCCGAGAATGGCCTTTCCTATGATGAACCTGCTTCTTTCCGGCCAGGAGAAACCCTCGGTAAGGCCCTGCTTGCTCCCACATTGATCTACGTAAAAAGCTGCCTGCCCCTCGTCCATAAAGGCCTTATCAAGGCCATGGCTCACATCACCGGGGGCGGGTTAACGGAGAACATTCCTCGTGTGCTACCCAACGGTCTAGGTGTTCATTTGGACACCGGCACATGGCCATTTACCGACATTTTTGCCTGGCTAATGGCCCTTGGTCCGGTTTCAGGGAAAGAGATGGCACGCACCTTTAATTGCGGCATCGGCATGGTAGCCATCGTTGCTGTGGATCACGCTGATGAGGTTAAGGAATCACTTCATGCGGACGGCGAGACAGTCTGGACCATCGGTGAAGTTGTGGCTTGTAAGGGGAACACTCCTCGTGTCCGTCTCGCAGGAGCAGAGAGGGTATGGCTAAGTTGAAAACAGCCGTCCTGATTTCTGAACGCGGCAGCAATATGCGAGAGCTGGTTGCCGCTTGTAATGAGCCCGATTTTCCCGCCGAGGTGGTTCTCGTCTTGTCTAACAACCCTGATGCGCCGGGCCTAGAACACGCCAAGGAGAAAGGCCTTGCCATCCATGTCATTGACCAGAGCGGATTCCCAAAGCGCGCTGAGTTTGACGTCGTTCTCGATTCGGTTCTCCGCGACCATAAAGTAAACTTGGTTTGCCTCGCAGGGTTCATGCGCATCCTCAGTGAAGATCTGGTGAACAAGTGGCGCAACCGCATTATAAATATTCATCCTTCGCTGCTGCCTTCCTTTAAGGGGCTGAACACACATGCGCGGGTCCTCCAGTCTGGGGTAAGTTTTTCCGGCTGTACCGTCCATTTCGTTCGTCCAGAAATGGATGAGGGCCCGGTTATTGTTCAAGCCGTGGTCCCTGTTCACAATGGCGATACGGTTAAGAAGCTAGCTGCCCGCGTGTTGGCTGCGGAACACAAAGCTTATCCCCTGGCCCTGCGTCTGATAGCCGAGGGCCGGGTACGTTTGGTCGTGGAAAAGGTGAAGATTGATGGTGCTCTAGCTCCTGCCGGTGTTGTAATCAACCCCACTGAGAAATCCTGAAGTAAAAGCCTGACGGAGGCCTGGCAAAAATCTTCCCCTTTCCCTCAGCATTACATTGCGCTATAGCTTCTGCCGTTGATTTAGCCAAAACCAAGAGGAAGTAAAAATGCCCGCTGACAGCGAAACACAACGCCACCAGACAGACTGGGGGAATTTTATCGCCTTGATGAAATACAGCCTTGCCGGCACTATCTTTATGTTGGCCCTGATGGCTATCTTCCTGACCGAGCGCACACCCGGCTGAATATCATGTGTCTCAATTAGAAGGCCGCGTTCATAAGACGCGGCTTTTTTACTTGCCCGAACCGGCTAAAAGAAAATCATCCGACAATTTCAATATCGGAAAAGAAGAAGGCAATTTCCCGTGCCGCCGTTTCCAGACTATCGGAGCCATGCACCGAATTGGCCTCTATGGATTCCCCGAAATCCCTACGGATTGTCTTTTCCTCAGCGTTGTCGGGATTGGTAGCGCCCATGATCTCACGGTTTCTGGCTATAGCGTCCTCACCTTCGAGAACCTGGACAACTACAGGCCCTGAGGCCATGAAAGCGCATAGGTCGTCAAAGAAAGAACGGCGCCGATGCACTTCGTAAAATTTTTCAGCCACCCCAAGAGTCATCCTAATTCGTTTCTGCGCCACAATATGCAATCCAGACTCCTCGAACCTGGCATTGATTCGACCGGTCAGATCACGGCACGTGGCATCCGGTTTGATAATGGAAAGCGTACGTTCGACAGCCATTATTTCTGAAAAT
Organism: Alphaproteobacteria bacterium; assembly: GCA_030739855.1. Classification (GTDB taxonomy): domain Bacteria; phylum Pseudomonadota; class Alphaproteobacteria; order UBA11136; family UBA11136; genus UBA11136. Next base: position 71,913 of record JASLYJ010000002.1, read on the forward strand.
CCTAGAACCTTGTTGTGTAGAAGAGCAGAAGTAATTATTAGAGAAGCGGCCTTATATCTCTCCCCGATGCCTTCGGCAAGGGAAGCGTAAGACCTCCTGATTAGTGTTTATTCGCGAATCCGCCACCCGCCCTGAGATGTTTGTTCATAGTAGGTTAGAGAATAGCCAGCCTGTTCGTAGGTCTTCTGGTGCTCGCGGGCCTGTGCAAGAGCCTGTTTGTCGTTACCGTTAAATATTTCCAGGCATTTTTCAAACCCGTCCAGGCCCTCACGATAGGCCCCATCGATTAATATAAGAACGCTTGCTCCATTGGGATTTTCGGGGGAAGTGGTAAGCCATAACGGTTGTTCATTATCATGACCGTCAGCAGCGCATCCATGGGGCAGGAATGCCCCCGGATCGTAGGTCCACAACATAGAATTAAGGGTCACGACCCGTTCCTCAGAGCCTGCCATGATCACAGCACTGGCACCGCTGGCCACCACCTTCTCTAGCAGTTTCGGAAGCGCCCTCTCCAAGGGGTGCTTCTTTAACTGATAGAAACAAACCTCTGTCACAATCCTTCCTTCGCCCCGCTCAATCCCCTTCACAATAATCGGCAACGAACCGATCAAGAAGACGCACGCCGAATCCAGTGCCGCCCTTGGGAACTGTGGGCTTGTCCTTGGATGACCAGGTAACACCGGCAATATCCAGATGAGCCCAAGGAACCTTATTAACAAATCTTTGGAGGAACTGCGCCGCCGTAATGCTGCCGGCGCCACGTATGCCGGTAATATTCTTCATATCGGCAATATCGCAGTTCAGGAGTTTGTCAAATGAATCATTAAGAGGAAAGCGCCAGATCTGTTCCCCGACGGCATTTCCGGATTTTGTTAAATGGGCGGCCAAATCATCGTCATTTGCAAAAAGGCCGGCAATCTCGTTGCCAAGGGCGACGATAATGGCGCCGGTGAGAGTCGCCAGATCGACCATAAGGCGGGGCTTAAACCGCTTCTGACAGTAGTAGAGAGCGTCGGCTAAAACCAGCCGGCCTTCGGCATCGGTATTGAGAACCTCGATAGTCTGGCCCGACATAGAAGTGACAATATCTCCGGGGCGCTGGGCGGAACCAGAGGGCATGTTCTCCACAAGCCCCACCACGCCAACGGCATTGACCTTCGCCTTACGGCCGGCCAAGGTCTTCATCAGGCCGATAACTACCCCGGCTCCTGCCATGTCCCATTTCATATCTTCCATACCCCCAGACGGTTTGATGGAAATACCGCCAGTATCGAATGTCACACCCTTGCCGATGAAGGCTACCGGACGTTTATTTTTTGCCTTGGGAGCGCCCTTCCATTGCATCATCACTACACAGGGAGAATGCGCACTTCCCTGAGCCACACCGAGCAAAGCCCCCATTCCCAACTTTCGCAGCTTAGCCCGATTGAGGACTCCCACCCTGACACCGAGCTTTTCCAGGACCTTAGCCTGTTCCGCTAGGGCCTCAGGATAAAGAACGTTAGATGGTTCCGAAACCAAGTCGCGGGCGAGGAAAACGCCCGCGGCAGTCTTTTCCATAGGCACGAAAGCTTTTCTCACCGACTCATGCCCCTTAACCAAAATGATTAGAGTCTTAAGTGAAGGCTTATCCTTGGGTTTTTCCTTGGTGCGGTATTTATCAAAACGGTAGGACCGCAGCCGCGCTCCAAAAGCCAAATGGGTGGCAATGTCACCAGCACCAAGGGAAGTGCCTTTCACAGCATCTACCGCAATTTGGACCGTGCTTTCGCCACTCGTGGCGAGCCCGGCAACGATATGTCCTCCAGCATCCTGTACGCGCTTATCGTCGATATCCTTCGCTTTGCCAATACCAAGTAAAACAAGCCGTTTTAAGGGCAGATTCGAAGGCGCGAGCAAACTCAGCAATTGTCCTTTTTCTCCTTTAAAACGACTAGCCTTCATGGCCCGGCTCACCGCGCCGCTGCTTTTCCTGTCTAGGGCAGCAGCCGTGGAAAGCATTTTCCTGCCCTCGAGCACGCTAACAACGAGGGTTCCTGAACGGGGTTGAGAAGGGCCCGAAAAAGTTATTTTCATTAGAGTTTTTCCATTCTTTCTATTCGTTAAGCGCAGGCTCTTTCCGGAGGTTCCCAAAAAAATCATGGTAATGTCTAGTCAATCACGACTCTACCCATCCCCCAGACAAAGTGAAGTCAAACTTGACGGCAAGGCAGAGATAACAATAGTCTTCAGAATTGGGGAAAGTCTGTGTAAAATCAATGAGTTTTCTCTGATACTTTTTTACTTTCCCATCTCTGGGTAAACCATGTCTCCCTTTTCTTGGAGATGGGAGGGACAGTCGCACCTATCAAGGTTTCACGTTTATGCAAAAAGTTTCCGGCTATATTCTGCGCCGATCAATCACTGCCTTGCTTTTTGTGACCTTGCCTTTGGTCTGTGCAATCTGGCTGATGCAGTCGTTACGACTCATTGATCTTATCGTCAACCGCGGCCTACCGGTATCTATGTTTCTTTATATGTCCGCATTGATGCTACCCACCTTCCTAGCGCTGATACTCCCCATTTCTCTGTTCGCTGCCGTGCTTTTTGCCTACAACCGGATGGCCGTAGATAGCGAACTGGTAGTTATGCGGGCTGCGGGAATCAGTCCGAACGGCTTGTCCAAGCCGGCACTCCTCTTGGCGGGAATTATCACCGTAGTCATCTATTGCCTAACACTCTACCTGCTGCCGATGTCTTTTAGAGAATTCAAAGACCAGCAGGTTACAATCCGTAGTGATTTTTCCACAGTGATTCTCCAAGAAGGTGTCTTTACCGAAATTTCCAAGGGAATCATGGCCTTTGTCCGAGAGCGTGGGAGTGAAGGGGAGCTTCTAGGCATCATCGTCCATGATGGACGCAATATGGAACAACCTGTGACAATTATGGCCGAAAACGGAGCCTTGGTTCGCACCGATCGTGGTCCCCAAGTTATCATGTTAAACGGTAATCGGCAGGAGGTATCAAGAGAGACAGGAAAGCTCTCGCTGCTTCATTTCGATCGCTATTCTTTTGACATCCCCACCGCTAACGATACCACCGGGAAGAGGTGGCGCGAACCCGGAGAACGCTTTCTTGATGAACTTTTTTATCCAGATATGACGGACGAAAATAATAAATTCAACGCCGCTAACCTGAGGGCTGAGGGCCACGAGCGTTTGACCATGCCGATCTACGCCCTGACTTTTACCATCATTGCACTAGCGGCCCTTCTTTCGGGGAATTTCGACCGGCGCGGCCTAGGGAGGAGGATGGCTGTGGCAATCCTCCTCATCATCATCATTCAAGCTGGAGCTTTGGGCTTTACCAATCTCGCCACCCGTTTTCCGTCCTTGGTTCCTCTAGTGTATCTTAATGCCTTGCTCCCTTTGGTCGGTGGACTTTACGTGCTCTTTGGCCGTAGAAAACGGATAAGTGGCCATATCTTCTCTCGTAGTCCAGCAACATTGGAGCGGTAATCGATCTGGTCTGAACAAACGTAATCCTCTATTGGAAACAGTGGAATGCGCCTTTCAATGACACTTTCAAAGTATATTGGCCGCCAGTTCCTGTTTTGGTGCGGTGGGATTTTTCTATCCCTGACCGCCATTATTTTCATGATTGATCTGGTAGAATTGATGCGCCGTGCCTCGACAAAGCAACAAGTCACCCTGGATATAATTGCCCAGATGGCGCTACTAAAAATTCCTCTTATGGTTCAGGAAATTGTCCCTTTTGCCATTCTTTTTGGCAGCATGCTGGTTTTCTCACGCTTAACCCGAGCCCATGAACTGGTGGTGGCCCGGGCGGCAGGTGTCTCCGTGTGGCAATTCCTCCTACCAACTCTGGTAATTGCTTTCCTCCTAGGCTGTTTCAGCATCACCATTTTTAATCCTTTTGCTTCGATCACTACCACGCGTTTCGAGCAGCTTGAAAGCCGCTACCTGCGTGGCAAATCTAGCCTTCTCGCCATGTCGCACACCGGATTGTGGCTGCGTCAATCGGATCAAAACATACAATCCATTATTCATGCCCAGAGGTTACTCCCCAACAGTTTCCAGCTTCAGGATGTAATAATTTTTTTATTTGAGAATGAAGACAAGTTTACTGGTCGTATTGATGCCAAAACGGCAACACTGGAGGACGGGTATTGGCAACTCACCCATGCATGGATTACGGCGCCGGACACGCCTTCCGATTTCAAGAATGACTATCGTGTCAACACCGAGCTCACTTTCGAGAAGATTCAGGAAAGTTTTGCTCCACCGGAAACCATGTCTTTCTGGAGCCTTCCTGATTTCATAGAAGTCATGGAGGACGCTGGCTTTTCTGCCCTCAGACATCGTCTTCATTGGCATACAATGCTAGCTCTTCCTTTCCTCCTATGCGCTATGGTCTTGATTGCCGCCACTTTTTCCCTGCGCTTGGTACGTCACGGTGGTACGGCACTAATTGTGGCCGGAGGAATTTTAATAGGGTTCCTTTTTTATTTTTTCTCTGATGTCGTGCATGCTCTTGGTCTTTCGGCAAGTCTTCCAGTTACGCTTGCCGCCTGGTCCCCGGTAAGCATAATTGTTCTTTTAGGTCTTACCATGCTCATGCATCTCGAGGACGGCTAGATGTTTTCGTTGCCCCGTCAAGTCCGAGTCTTCGGCAGCTGTTTATGGGCCATCCTAGTAGTTTCCACACTGGTCATTATGACCCCGTCTTCCGGAAATACGGAAGGCCTTACCTCCAGAGATACTCCTGCTCGTCTTACCGCTGAACAGATCGAATACGATCAGAATCGTGGTCTCATTATTGCTTCCGGCAAAGTGGAGATCATGCAGGGAGACCGTATCCTTCTTGCCGACACTCTTATCTATAACCAGTCCACAGAATCCGTCAGCGCAGAGGGGAACGTGATGTTACTTGAACCCTCTGGTGAGGTTTTATTTGCCAACTTTGTGAAACTAACGAATGAGATGAAAGACGGCATCATTAAGCAGCTAAGGATACGTATGAAAGATAACAGCCTGATGGCCGCCAACAGTGGCCGCAGGCAAGGTCCCATAACGCATATGAGCAAGGCCGTTTTTTCGCCCTGTAAACTTTGTGAGGAGAACCCAGAGAAGCCACCTCTCTGGCAAATAAAAGCTACCCAGGTGATCCACGACAACGAAGCCCATGATATCGAATACAAGGATGCCTTTCTTGAGATGTTCGGAGTGCCGGTTTTATACACACCCTATTTTTCCCATCCTGATCCTGAGGTAAAGCGACGGAGCGGGTTCCTAGTGCCCTCTTTCGGTACTGGTAATCTCGGCTTTACCAGCAAGACACCCTACTATTTCGACATCAACCCACAAATGGATGCAACCCTGACCCCCATATACACAGCCGATCAGAATCTGGTTATGGCTGGCGAATTCAGGGAACAGCTGAAAAATGGAAAATTTGAAATTGAGGGCAGCATCACCAGAGCAGACCGTGTTGACGATGAGGAAGTAATCGAGAAAGATGTAATACGTGGCCACATAAAAGCTAATGGTCGTTTTGATATTAATCGCACGTGGCGCTGGGGATTTGATGCCTATCGCGCCACCGACGATACCTATTTACGGCTTTACGAATTTGACGGGGAACAAATTCTCAAATCCCGTCTCTTCGGGGAGGGATTCCGAGGCCGTAATTATGCATCATTTGACAGCTATCTTTTTCAGGATCTTCGTTCCGACATCTTCTCAGGTTCCACAGCACAGATTCTTCCTATCCTCGACTATAATTTCGTAGGACAGCCTTCGCGATGGGGGGATTATTGGACGCTTAATACAAATTTAATGAACCTTGTGAGGGAAGAAGGAATCGATAGCCGCAGATTCTCTGTTGAAGGCGGATGGCACCGTAATTTTAGTCACATCCACGGCCATATTTTCAATCTTTCCGCCACCCTCAGAGGCGACATTTATAACGTCAATCAACCTGACGGCTCTAATCTTGATAGCATCACAGGTCGAATCTTCCCACAGCTTTCCGTTAATTGGCGGTTTCCCCTCAAACGTAAGATGGGAACCACCCATCAGTTGATTGAACCCATCGCCTCAGTCATCCTGAGCCCAAACGGCAGTAATCCTAACGACATTCCAAACGAAGACAGTCTTGGCTTCGCATTTGACGACTCCGACCTTTTTATCCCCAACCGTTTTATCGGACTCGATAGGGTGGAAGGTGGTAAGCGGGTTGATTACGGTGTGCTTCTAGGAACTTATGGATCAAGCGGTGGAAGTACCACGGCTCTCATTGGCCAAAGTTATCGCCTGCGCGATGACTCTACATTCTCGGCGCCGTCTGGCCTTGAAAACCATCTTTCTGACCTCGTTGGATATGTTTCTATAAAACCTAGTAATTACCTTGATCTGCTCTACCGGTTCCGCCTCGACAGGAAGAGCTACGCCCCTACCGTTAGCGATTTAGCCTTTAACGCTGGGCCTGACATTTTTCGGGTTAATACGAATTACCTTTCCATTAATTCCGGAGCCAGTGGTATCGATAGTGAGACTTTCGAGGAACGTGAGGAAATCTCGTTCGGCCTAAGTTCGCACTTCCATGAAAATTGGACGATTACAGCGAACGCCACGCGGAACCTACAATCAGATGGAGGCATGATATGGATGGGAAGCACGCTGACATATGAAGACGAATGCTTCTCTATTCTCTCCAGTTATAGCCGCAGCTTTACCCGGGACCGAGACCTCGAGCCCACGGATACGATCTTTGCCCAGCTAGCTTTCAAGCATCTTGGCAGCTTTCAGACCCAGAAATCCTTCCAACAAGCCTCTCCTGATGAGACAGAACCTTACTAGAGCTAGCCAACCAGGGGAATTAGTGACCACACCCTGGCTCCCAGGAATGCGGCGTTTTCTTATTCTCACTTCTCTGTACTTTTCCCTCCTCGTGTCGCCATACGCACACGGTCAGGAACTGCAAAGCATCGCAGTTGTCGTCAATGATGATGTAATCTCAGAGTACGATTTATATGCTCGCTTAAAGCTGATCTTGATGTCTCTTAAGCTTGAAGATTCGTCAGAAACTCGCAAGGGATTATTACCTCAGGTCAGGCGTTCCCTGATCGACGAAAGCCTCAAACTTCAGGAAGCCAAGAAAGAAAAAGTCTCTATCAGCAAGTCGCAAATCGATGATGCTATGCGATTCCTCGAAAAGAAAAATGGAATAGAGGAGGGGAAATTAGGTGAACATATGGAGCTTAACGGCGTAGATATTGCCACCTTGGAATCACAGTTACGTGCTTCACTATCATGGAATAAGCTGGCGGATAAGCGTCTTTTACCCTTCGTCGATGTGGGTGAGGAGGAAATTCAAGAAGTCATTGAACGCATGGAACAAAACAAAGGAAAACCGGAATATCTAGTCGCGGAGATTTTTCTTCAAGTGGACACGCCAGATGAGGAGAAGAGAGTAAAGGCAACGGCCGAAAAGCTTATGGACTACATCGAAAAAGGGCGTGCCTTCCAACAGTTAGCACGGCAGTTTTCCCATTCCGCTTCTGCTGCCACCGGAGGTGATATCGGTTGGATCCTTCCCGGAGACTTGGTCGAGGAACTTGAAAAAGCCCTCGCATCCATGGTGAAGAATCAGGTAACCGGGCCTATCCGAAGCCCTGCGGGGTTCCATATTCTATTGTTGCGTGGCAAGAGGGTCAGTGGCTCCAAAGGAGACGCAAGCATCGAATTGCGTCAGATTTTTCAGTCACTACCGCCAGGGGTAACTGAAAATGAAATTGAGATCGTGACGAAGAGGATCGCCAAATTGAGTGAAGGTCTTTCCGGTTGTAAGGCCATGGCCGCACTTACCGACGATAGCGGGGCTGCCTTGTCCAATGATCTAGGAATGATGAAAATAAGTGATCTTCCTGACAACGTTCAAAAAGTGGTTAGGAAAATTAAAATCGGAAAACCCAGCGATCCGGTTATAGCCGGTGGCGGGGTTATGGTTTTTATGGCCTGTAGCCGCACCCAGCCACAATCCACCATCCCCGGACGCGACCAAATCTCCAGGCAAATTGAATTCAAGCGTCTTGACCTTTTGTCACAGCGTTATCTTCGTGATCTCCGGCGTGCGGCCCATATCGATATCCGCATCAAATAACCCTGCACTTCCGGGATCCTTACCCATGTCAGTTATAGAAGAATTTAACCAGTTCAACCTACCTCTGGCATTAACCATGGGCGACCCTGCGGGGATAAGTTGCGAAATCACCCTAAAGGCGTGGTGGAACCTTGCAAAAATGGCACGCAAAAAACCCATAAGGAAACCTCTAACCTTTTTTGTGATTGCCGACCCTCATCTTTTCCGAGCGCTTTCACGGAAGCTGAATATTGAGGCTCCTATCCAACTCGTCGAAACTCCAGAACAGGCTGCGTCCGTCTTTTCTAGCGCCTTGCCAGTCATGCCTTTGAACTTACCTGCAGCAGTCATCCCAGGAAGGCCCGACCCAGAAAACGCATCATCCGTCATAAATTCTATTGATCGCGCCCTTGATCTGGCGCTAGGGGGGCGCACGGCAGGTATAGTTACAAACCCCATCCACAAGAAATGTCTTGCGGAAGCCGGTTTTACTTACTCCGGACATACCGAATATCTCGCAGAATGTGCAGGAATCGGTTCTCAGGTTGCCATGATGCTTGCGACTCCGCACCTCCGCGTCGTGCCAGTAACGGTTCACGTGGCCCTGGCAAAGGCAATTCATCTCCTGACGAAAGAGATGATAGTGACCGCCGCACATATTACCGCCACCTCCCTAGTTCAAGACTTCGGTATCCCGCATCCACGGATTGCCGTAGCAGGACTTAACCCCCATGCCGGTGAAAGTGGCGAAATAGGGCGGGAAGAAATCGAGATCATTACTCCCGCCATAGAAGAAATCCGTAACGCCGGCATCCTCGTGAATGGCCCCTCTCCTGCGGACACGCTGTTCCATGCCTCTGCCCGCACGAAATTCGATGCTGCCTTGTGCATGTATCACGACCAAGCACTGATACCTATTAAGACCGTGGACTTCGAAAATGGCGTTAACATTACCCTCGGCCTGCCTTTCGTGCGCACATCACCAAATCATGGCACAGCTCTTGATTTAGCTATGAGCGGCAAGGCCAGAGAACGCAGTCTTCTCGTCGCGTTAACGACCGCCTATGAAATAGCAAGACGCAGAAACATTGGACTTAAATCCGTTGCCTGAATCCCGACAAGCCGTAGACACCTCCACCCGCAATCTGCCCCCTCTTCGCGAAATCATCGCCAGATACGGCCTATCCGCTAACAAATCTTTGGGGCAGAACTTCCTCTTCGACCTCAACCTTACCTGTCGAATCGCCCGTTCCTCCGGTAATCTAATGGGGAAAACGGTCATCGAAGTTGGCCCCGGTCCCGGCGGTCTGACCCGAGCCTTGCTACAGGAGGGTGCCCACGTTATCGCCATCGAACGTGATGAACGGTGCCGAACCGCTTTAGAGGAACTTGCCGAGGCCTATCCGGGACAGATGATCACGGTTTTCGGTGATGCGCTGGAACAGGATCCGCTACAGTTCTGCCTTTCTGGAGAAACCCCTGAGATAATTGCCAACCTACCCTTCAACATTGCTACTCCGTTGATTTTCAAGTGGCTTGAAGATGCGAAACGATATGCCGGCATGACCCTCACTCTGCAGAAAGAAATGGCAGAACGTATCACGGCCACGCCACGGTCAAAAAATTATAGTCGCCTTTCTGTCATGACCCAGTGGCGCTGTGAAACCCGTGCCCTATTCAAGATTCCACCACGCGCATTTATCCCCCAACCCAAGGTGACATCTATGGTTATCAGGCTGATTCCACGCGAACAGCTCCTGGCTGAAGCTGATCCAGAAACGCTAGCTATGGTGGTCAAATCCGCCTTCGGTCAACGGCGTAAAATGCTGCGCAGTTCTCTCAAAGCCCTTAACGTTGATACATTACCACTCCTCGAGGCGGCCGATATTCTACCCACGGCTCGTGCAGAGGAACTTACAGTAGAACAGTTCTGCGCACTGGCCCGCGCACTGGATGAACAGGTATAGCCAACTACCTCTACTGACCTTCACGCAGGCCCTTGACAAACTCGGCTAAGCTGGTCTGTCTTTTGCGCCGCAATCGTTCCACGTCGAGAATTGCCTGCACTTTAGTCACGCTGTCTTCCGCATCATTGTTGATGATGATGTAATCGTAGTCGCTCCAGTGGCTCATCTCATCGGCGGCCTGCGCCATGCGGCGAGATACTACCACGTCACTGTCCTGGGCACGGTCATGAAGACGGCGCTCCAGCTCGGCAGTGGAAGGGGGCAGGATGAAAATACCCACAAAATCGTCGCGGGAGCTCTGTTCAAGCTGTTGCGCGCCCTGCCAATCAACGTCAAATAAGACGTCGTGTCCCTTGGCCAGTTCCTCCTCCACGGGGGCCCTGGGCGTGCCGTAGTAATTGCCAAAGACTTTGGCATATTCCAGTAGCTCTTCGCGGTTTACCATCAGGTTGAACTCACTCTTTTCGATAAAATGGTAATCCACGCCCGCTGTCTCTTCCCGGCGCTTATCTCTTGTCGTTACCGATACTGACATAACGAGACCCTTGTCACGGTCCAGTAGCGCCCGTGAAATTGTGGTCTTCCCGGTGCCTGATGGAGAGGAAAGAACCAGCATCAGACCACGGCGGCATATTTTGAGGGGAGAACCATAATCGGAATCGGAGGATGTCATCATCGAGATACTACCTATTTAAGTATTCTGGATCTGCCTACGGAACGGACAATTAAGACAAATAAACCACCACAAATTAAGAAAATTCCTACACCCAAACCTAACGTTTGTCGCGGACCTTGCGCCATTTAGCGACTTTGCGGTTATGTTCGGTCAGAGTGTCCGAGAAGACATGACCGCCGCTGCCATCGGCCACAAAATACAGGTCGTCACTTTCCGCAGGATGTAATACGGCGTGAAGAGCCAGCAAGCCAGGATTGCTTATAGGAGCAGGAGGAAGGCCATCGATCATGTAGGTGTTTGAGGGCGTCTTTTGCTTCAGGTCTTCATGGGTCAGCGTACGCCCTAGTGGGCCTGTACCTCCGGTCAGATCGTAGACAACGGTAGGATCCGATTGCAGACGTATGTGGCGGCGAAGACGATTGTAGAAAACTGCTGCAATATGGGGTCGTTCTTCCGCCACCGCAGTTTCCTTCTCAACGATTGAAGCCAATATCAACGCCTCTTGCGGGCTTTTCAGAGGAAGTCTAGGCTCGCGGGAATCCCATTCTTTCCTTAGCGCCTCCCTCATAGCGTGATGCATGCGTGAGACCACCTCCGCGCGGGCGTCTCCCCAGGAAAAATGATAGGTTTCCGGCAACAGAATGCCCTCTCCTGGTAAGGGTGGGACATCGCCTTGCAGCCCCTCCGTTTCGTACAGAAGCTTGGCGACTTGAAAATTGGTCAATCCTTCGGGAACCGTAAGGCGACGTATAACAGTGCGTCCCGAACGCAGAATATCCATGGCTGCACGGGCGCTTACATGAGCGGGGAAAGCATACTCCCCAGCCTGAAGCTCGCGAGTGGCGGCCTCATAATGCACCCCTAGAACGAACATCATAGCACTGTCGACCACTTTCGACTGGACCAGCAATTCAGCAATTTCTCCAAGTCCTGTTCCCGAAGGGATAATCAGCGTGACTGGCTCTGTCAGCGGGCCAAGAGTTGTGAAACGATCCGTAAGGTAGAAAAATAGGGAGAGAAGAATGACTCCAAGCGCCGTCGCCGTGAAAGTGATGCGGAGAAGCCACCGCCGCATGGCTAGACCTTAGGCTCCCTCAAGGGGCAGGGCCAAGCACCAACGAGGCGTTGGTGCCGCCAAAGCCGAAGGAATTTGAAAGGGCGTAGCATACCTTACACTCTTTGGCCTCATGCGGCACCAGATCAAGGTCGCACTCCTCAGAGGGGTTATCAAGATTAAGGGTGGGAGGCACCACTCCGTCACGAATAGCAAGAATGGAAAAAATCGCTTCAACGCTTCCTGCGGCCCCCAGCAAATGACCAGTCGCAGACTTGGTAGACGACATGGACATTCCTTCGGCAGCGGCACCTAATACTTTTTTTACGGCGCCCAGTTCGATTGCGTCTCCCGTGGGAGTAGAAGTGCCATGAGCATTGATATAGTCGATATCTTCGGGGTTAATCCCTGCTCGCTTGATGGCGGCGCCCATGGACAGTACGGCGCCGCGCCCATCCTCCGCCGGTGCCGTGATATGATGAGCATCGCCGGATAGGCCATACCCGAAGAATTCTGCATAGATTTTAGCACCACGTTTTTTTGCGTGTTTGTACTCCTCAAGAATGAGAACACCAGAACCCTCACCCATCACAAAACCGTCGCGGTCTCTGTCCCAGGGGCGGGAAGCCTTCTCAGGCATATCATTGAAGTTGGTGGACAACGCCTTGGCGGCAGCAAAACCAGCCATACCAATGCGGCAAACTGTAGCCTCCGTCCCTCCGGCCACCATAACATCGGCATCACCCCACTGAATCAACCGTACCGCGTCACCAATGGCGTGGGCGCCGGAGGAGCAAGCGGTCACAACCGCGTGGTTTGGACCCCGGAAACCGTATTTTATGGAGACGTGTCCGGAGGCGAGATTGATAAGACAGGCCGGAATAAAGAAGGGGGAAACCCGTCTCGGTCCCTTTTTTGATAGGATAAGGGAGGTGTCGTGAATGCCCTCCAGACCGCCGATTCCAGAACCGATTATGACTCCGGTGCGCTCCAGTTCTGAGGTTTCTGTTGGCGTCCAGCCGGAATCCTCTACCGCTTGGGTAGCAGCGGCCATAGCAAAAATAATGAAGTCGCCCATCTTGCGCTGATCCTTGGGCGTCACCCAGTCATCGGGTTTGAAAGCACCCTCTCCATCCCCGCTGGGTAATTGACCAGCGATCTTACAGGAAAGGTCTGAAACGTCGAATCTTTCAATAGCTGAAATGCCAGACTGGGATTTAATCAGCCGTTCCCAGCTGGACTCAACCCCGCACCCCAAGGGCGTAATCATGCCCATGCCAGTTACAACCACACGCTTCATAGGGTGTCTTACCGATTTATTATTTACGCCTGTCCAAGCAAACCCGCTACGACTCGAAGCAGGCTAGGGCTGATTCTTTTCGATGAAACTAATGGCGTCTTTTACGAGGAGAATGTTTTCAGCAACATCATCGGGGATTACGCACCCGAACTCCTCCTCTAATGCCATCACAAGTTCTACTGTATCAAGGCTATCGGCGCCTAAATCGTCGATGAAACTGGCATTATCCGTCACTTTAGCCTCATCAACACCGAGATGATCCATTACGATTTTTTTGACGCGCTCAGCAATATCACTCATGTCAATGTTTCCCTTGGACTTAACGAATTTTACTAACTTAAAAAGGACCGAAAACCTCGCAAAAAGTGTTTTTAACACAAGCGGCGGATTACCTATCATACTTTCACAGTCTGGCCAATAGATTAGGAATCAACCTCATTTGCTAACATTCAGATCATCGCCATTCCCCCGTTTACATGCAAGGTCTGTCCGGTGATGTAAGAAGCCTCGTCGGAAGCCAGAAAAGCCACTGCAGCAGCAACATCATCACTGCCCCCCAAACGTCCACAGGGGATATTATTGAGCAGACGTTCCCGTGTCGTGTCATCAAGGGCATCGGTCATGGCGGTGGTGATAAACCCTGGGGCTATACAGTTGACGGTGATACCGCGCGTGGCTACCTCAGCCGCCAGCGCCTTGGACATGCCGATCAGCCCAGCCTTCGAAGCGGCATAGTTGGCCTGCCCTGGATTCCCTGTGACGCCAACTACCGACGCAATTCCAATGATACGGCCCCAGCGGGCCTTCATCATTCCCTTGAGACAGGCCCTGGATAGGCGAAAACCAGCCGTCAAATTAACATCTAGAACCTTTTGCCAGTCCTCGTCTTTCATCCGCATGAAGAGTGAATCACTGGTGATTCCAGCGTTGTTTACCAGGATGTCGATGCCACCCATAGCCGCCTCTACCTCCCCTATCATAGATACGGCAGCGTCAGCCTCGGTGATATCGGCGACAGCCACGAAGGCTCGCTCCTTCAGTTCTGCGGACAGATCCTCCAGCCCTTCGCGGCGCATATCCGAAAGAGCTACAGTGGCCCCTCTAGCGTGCAGGGTGCAGGCAACAGCGCTGCCGATTCCACCCGACGCACCGGTGATAAGTGCCCGTTTGCCATCAAGATCAAACATGTTTCCTACGTCATATGCTCCATGAGGCAATCAAAAATCTTTCAGCACCGCCTCTATATCATCGGGTGATTGAACCGAACGGGCGGAAAGATCGCGATCAATGCGCCGGGTAAGGCTGCTTAATACTCTGCCAGCCCCTAGTTCCACCAGTTCCATAACCCCCTGTTCCCTCATATAGAGCACACTTTCCCGCCATCGCACCATACCGGTCACTTGTTCCACCAAAAGGCCGCGGATCACCCCAGGATCATCAACGGAGGTGGCCGTCACATTAGCAACCAGTGAAACCACGGGCGGGAACATGGATATATCAGCGAGGGCCTTCTCCATAACATCCGCCGCGGGTTTCATCAGTGGACAATGAAACGGTGCACTAACGGGAAGGACGACACTACGCCAGCATCCCTTTCCTTCCGCTAGCTCTAAAGCACGGCCCACTGCATCCTTGTCGCCGCTGATAACTACCTGGCCCGGAGCATTGTCGTTTGCAGGCGTGCAAACTTCTCCGTTCGAGGCATCAGAAGCAATGCTAACAACATCTTTCAAGTCAAGGCCGATTAAGGCCGCCATCGCCCCCTTGCCCACCGGAACAGCGTTTTGCATGGCCTGCCCGCGGATCTTCAGTAATCGCGCGGTATCAGCTAATTCAAGCGCGCCCGCTGCTGTAAGAGCCGAATATTCACCAAGCGAATGCCCAGCAACAAAAGCACAGGATTTTATGAGATCAAGCCCGCCCTCCTTTTGCAGAATTCTCACCACAGCCATGCTGACCGCCATCAAGGCCGGCTGGGCATTTTCGGTAAGCAAAAGTTCCTCGTCTGGTCCGTTAAACATGAGTCGGGATAAATGCTGGCCCAAGGCATCGTCCACTTCCTCAAAAAGATGGTGGGCAGCGGAGAAAGCTTCTGCCAGATCATGTCCCATCCCTACATACTGGGACCCCTGACCAGGAAAGATGAAAGCGTAAGCCATGATCTCTGTGTTTAGTATTGTCTGGAAGGTGAAAAAGGATAGGAAATACCTGCCCTTCATAACCAGCACCATACCCTCATGCAAGCTTGCGCTAGGAGTGGAAACATGTATAGTGCGCCGCCTTACATGCCTCCTTGTCGGCAATGCCGGCTAGGGTCGGAGTGCTGAATCCCCAGCGCCGGCCCGTGAACAGCCATAAGGAGCCTTAATGCCTTACTACGAGAGCGTGTTCATCGCGCGCCAGGACGTTTCGGCTAGTGCCGCCAAAACTTTGGCCGATAAATTCGCGGATATTCTTAAAACCAACGGTGGTAGCGTATCCAAGCGCGAATACTGGGGCCTACGCTCCCTGGCCTACAGAATCAAGAAAAACAAGAAAGGTCATTACTTCCTCTTCAATACGGATGCCCCTTCGCAAGCCATCCAAGAGATGGAACGCCATATGCGCCTCGATGAGGATGTTTTGCGTTTTCTGACTCTCCGCATTGAAGAGATTGACGAAACACCTTCGATTATGATGCAGAACCGTGGACGCTATGATGATAAATTCGGCGATTCCACGTCCTCCGAGCCCTCTAAGCAAGTTCCTAAAGCCGAAATAGTGGCTTCTGACAAATCCCCAGAGAATGACTTGGAGACATCCGATGAGGATCGTCCTAACGCTGCCGGGGACGGCGATTCTAAAAAAGATAACCCTACCAACGAAGCTGGTAATCAGGACATAATCGGAGACGATGCATAATGAACACAGAAAATAGAAACGATCCTGCGTCAGTGGACCGCCAAGAAACCGGTGGTAGCTCCACCGCATCGCGCCGCCGGTCCCTTTTCCGACGCCGTAAGAGCTGTCCCTTTTCTGGGCCAGGAGCACAAAAGATCGATTACAAGGACGTCAAGCTTTTACAGCGCTTTATTTCCGAACGCGGAAAAATTGTACCAAGCCGGATAACCGCCGTTTCTGGGAATAAACAGCGGGAGTTAACCCAGGCGATCAAACGGGCGCGCCTCCTCGCCCTGATCCCTTACGTATCCGAATAACCACGCATCATTTCTGCCCTATCACGTCATGCCTGCTTCCCTTTCCAGAGACAATCTTGTGGCCCTCGGTGGCGGTGTCCTGAGTGGGGCCTTTTATCTCTCCGTTCTGAGTGGAATTCCAAACGCCTTCATCCTGGCTTATCTGGCCCAGTTTCCACTTATCTTTGTCGGGTTGGGAATAGGGGTTTGGGCATCTGTCTTAGCCGGTCTGGCTGCTGTCGTTTTTATTACCTCAATCGGCGGTGCCTTCGATGCCATGAGTTTTGCTCTGTTTGGAGTCGCGCCTTCTATTCTTCTAACCAAGCTCGCACTATTAGCACGCCCGCACGATTCACAGGGAAGTGAGACCGGAGCCTCGGAAGACGATTTTGAATGGTATCCGCCCGGCGCCACGATCATGTGGCTTACTGGGTTTGGCGTTCTGATCTTTATAGCTACCCTAATTGTAGCATCAGGCCATGGCGAAGGTCTCGAAGCCATGATACGCGAGGAATTGACCCTCGCCATGGGGCGATTCCTACCCGGCTACGACGAAAACCTCAGACAGTCCGTCATCGAAACAGTAATGCCTTTCTTCCCTTCTGCCTTTTTTGTCTTCTGGCTCGTCATGATGGTCGTTAACGCGGCCCTAGCTCAGTGGGCTTTGGTTCGATGGAACAGGAATCTCCGTCCCACGCCAGACATTACACAGCTGGAACTTCCTAATATTCTGCCTATGGCCATCGCCGCGATGGGCATCACAACCATACTAGGTGAGGGAGGCACGGCCTACGCCGCGCGTAATCTTGTTGTCATTCTTTCCACGCCCTATTTCTTCTTGGGCCTCGGTGTTGTCCACGTCCTGATACGACGAGTGGCTAGCAGCGTTTTACCGCTGGTTTTGTTTTATATTTTTTTGCTGTTTCTCGGCTGGCCTATTGTCATGGTCGCCGGGCTTGGTTTCATTGATCATTGGATGGGGCTACGACAAAACCTAAATACGCAGGGAAACAGCGAGGAGGGTTAAGCAATGGAAGTAATCTTGCTGGAACGTATCGAGCGTTTGGGGCAAATGGGCGACGTAGTTAAGGTTAAGCCTGGCTTTGCACGCAACTACCTTCTACCGCAGAAAAAAGCCTTGCGGGCAACGGAAGAGAACCGTGTCTATTTCGAGAAACAGCGGGTTCAACTCGAAGCCACTAACCTCAAGCGCCGTGAAGAAGCGACGGCCGTCGCCTCGAAACTGGAAGGGCAGTCTCCAGTGATCATCCGCCAGGCAGGAGACACGGGCCACCTGTACGGTTCGGTCACCGCGCGAGACATTACCGAAGAGCTGATCGCTGGGGGATTTACCGTTACCCGTCAGCAGGTCCTTCTCGAGCAAAATATCAAACTGCTGGGCATATATAATTGCCGTATCGCGCTGCATCCCGAAGTTATCGTTACCGTTCCCGTCAATGTGGCCCGCAGCAAGGAAGAAGCTAAGGCACAGGCCGGCGGCGAATCATTCGTAATCGAAACAGGGAAAAAACCAGAGGAAGAGACCTCTGAGGAAGAAGTGGAACCAGGGGCCAAAAAGAAACAGGCACAGGCAACGAAGAAAGAAACTGAGGAGCTTACTGAATCTTCGCCCGCTGAAACTTCGAAAGAAGACCAAGAGGCCGAGAAAGAAGGCACTGACTGACACCAATCAAAACAACCGCAAACTCAACATACACCACGTCGAATGCAGAAATGAATGGCACGGCTTTCCTTGTAAATTTTTCTACCCTTCTGGAATTCAGCCCACAAGCTTGCTATAAAAAAATAGGTGTTGAGGCACACTTCGTTCTGTAATCACCAGGGAAATAGGGGATGCAGCCTTTTTCCCGCCTCCTTAAACACTTAATCACTCACGGCACCCTTCGGGTGATCGATTGCGACGGGAAATGTCATATTTTTCCGGTCAAGAAGGTCCCTGTATCACCATTCGTCTCCACGACAAATCTCTATAAGGAAGGGGGCCTCCTGAAGACGAGCTGGTCATGAATTTTTATCCACAACTTTCGACTCTTATTCGCGTGATCCACAGGTCCGACCATCTATTCATCCTCAAGCAGTCCTGCTAGTGTCTCCTCCATGGAAACGAACTCCACCCCTCCGGAAACAAAAATCACCCCACTACACCAGAACGATTCCCAGACGAAGGATGCCTCCGGCTATCGGACGCCACCTCTCAACTATGATGCCGAGCGGGCTCTTCTTGGTGCCATTCTTGTAAATAATCCAGCCTGGGAGAAAGTTTCCGACTTCCTGAAACCCGAACATTTCGCGGACCCCGTTCACGGTCGCATTTATGCTGCCGTTAGCACGCTTATCGAACGCAGCCAGGTTGCCGATCCCCGCACATTAAAGAATTTCTTGGAACAGGACGGAGCGCTGGCCGATATTGGCGGCAGCGGCTATCTGGTACGTCTCGCCGAAGAGTCGGTAACAATTCTCAATGCGATGGAATACGGTCGTATTATCCACGATCTAGCCATACGCAGAGAGCTCATCGCCCTAGGTAACGACGTTGTCAACGATGCCTACGTTTACGACTTAGAGGTGACGGCTACAGACCTTATCGAAAGTACTGAGCAGAATCTTTTCGACCTTGCCACCACCGGCCAGTATGAAGGCGGATTCCAGGCCTTCGACCACTCCCTTGAAACCGCCATTTGTGAGGCCCAGGCAGCCTTTAAGCGCGAGGGACAACTAACTGGAGTGGCCACTGGGTTGAAGGACCTCGATAAACTACTGGGTGGCCTACATTCTTCCGACCTCATAATTCTTGCCGGTCGTCCCTCCATGGGGAAAACGGCTTTAGCCACCAACATTGCCTTTCACGCCGCCCGGCAATTTCGTGAAAAGCCTGATGAACAAGGAAATACTAGAGTGGAAGACGGCGCTATCATCGCCTTCTTCTCCCTAGAAATGGCAGCCGAACAACTTGCCACCCGTATTCTTTCCGAAGAATCTCATGTGGGTTCCGACAAAATCCGACGTGGCGACATCAGTAATGACGATTTCCAGAAAATCTTGCAGACCAGTCAGGAACTCAGTTCCCTTCCACTTTACATAGACGATACGGCGGCCCTGACCATTTCCGCCATCCGCACCCGCGCCCGCCGCCTGAAGCGCACCAGAGGACTGGGGCTGATTATCGTTGACTATCTGCAGCTTCTGGCGGGCTCCAACCGCCAGCGTAACGAAAACAGGGTCCAAGAAATCTCGGAAATCACCCGCGGACTAAAAGCCTTGGCCAAAGAACTAGAGGTGCCAGTAGTGGCGCTTTCCCAGCTTTCACGAAAGGTGGAGGACCGTGATGACAAACGTCCCCAATTGGCAGACCTAAGAGAATCTGGCGCTATCGAACAGGATGCTGATGTGGTCATGTTCATCTTCCGAGAAGAATACTATGTCGCGCGACGGGAACCCAAAGAGGGAACCGAAGAGCACACGGAATGGATGCAAGCTATGGAAACAGTCCATAACCTTGCCGAACTCATCATCGCCAAACAGCGCCATGGCCCGATCGGAAAAGTTACGCTTTATTTTGATTCCCTCTCCACTAAATTCGCCGACTTGGTAAAAAGTGCTCACCTCCCCGACAGGAACTTCTAGGTTCTCATCTGGGCCCATGCATGATAAACGGCAGATCGCCGATCCCAGCAAGGCGGTGCTGACCATCAATCTCAGTGCCATTGCCGAAAATTTCTGCGATCTTTCATCCCGTCTCGCGCCAAACTGTCAAGCCGGAGCCGTAGTGAAGGCCGATGCCTACGGGCTCGGATTTGAAGAGGTTTCAAGGACATTGGCAAGGGCCGGATGTGGGCATTTCTTCGTGGCCGACCTAGAGGAGGGCGTTGCCCTTCGCCGGATTCTAAAGAAGGTGGACATTTTCGTCTTCAATGGCCCCGAAAGAAACACCGAAGCAACTTTCGACGAACACGCTCTAACGCCTGTACTCAATACCCCCGACCAGGTGCAGTCTTGGGTCGCATTCGCTAGTCTGAAGGGCGGCTGCAATGCGGTCATTCAGGTGGATACAGGCATGTCGCGGACAGGACTAGATATGGCCTATCTGGAGCAGCTCGTCGGCGGCAACGAAAAACTAAAGAGCGTAGCGCTGAGGTTCCTCATGAGTCATCTCGCCTGTGCTGATGAACCGGAGCACCCTTTAAACGCCCAGCAGCTTGCCAAGTTCTCCAAGGCACGAACCCTGCTCGGCAACCCACGGGGAAGTCTCGCTAACTCATCTGGCATATTTCTGGGGCCGGAATACCATTTCGACATGGTGCGCACAGGCGGAGCGCTCTATGGGATAAATCCCACCAAAAATACAAATAATCCCATGAATTCCGTGGTGAATCTTGAAGCTCCGATTTTCCAGGTGCGCAACATTGACAGCCCCGTAACCGTTGGTTACGGTGCCTCCGCCCGAATTGATGGGCCAGGCAAAATCGCCACTATCGCTGTGGGATACGCGAACGGTTATCTACGTTCCCTAGGCAACAAAGGCAGTGCTTTTATCGATGGGATCCGGATTCCCGTCGTAGGACGCGTTTCGATGGACTACATCACCCTAGACGTCTCCAAAGCCCCAGAAAATAAGGTCCGTCCAGGTAAAATGGTGGAGCTTATTGGCCCCCATCATGGAATCGACGCCCTGGCGAAGGAGGCCGGTACCATCGCCTATGAAATTCTCACCGGATTAGGTGCCCGCCACACCCGGGTCTATCGCAACGGCAGGATCTGACCCCATGCACGAATTCTTGCATCCCATGAGGTTTCTCAGAACCGTGGGTCCTGTCTTTTTTTCCTTTCTCGGCAGCATCATTGTTTCCTTGGCTGAATCGGCATGGCGCAAAGAGGGAACTCTATGATCTCTCGTGCCGTGCAGGCCTATGACACTCTGGTGCTCAGCAATCCCAAGTCGGTTCTAGTCGTGCTGCTCTCAATTCTGCTTTTCTTCGGTTATCACACAAAAGACTTCAGGTTGGACGCGTCGGCCGACTCCTTGTTGCTGGAAGACGACGTGGATCTCAAGAAGTTTCGGAAAATCCACGAGCGATATCCTGGTGGCGACTTACTCGTTGTGACTTACACCCCCTACAAAAATCTCTTCTCAGACCAAGCATTGGAGCCTTTGAAGCGACTCCGTGAAGAACTCAAGGAAGTCACCAGTGTGGATACGGTACTCACGATACTCGATGCCCCCTTATTCTTAAAAAGCCCGGATGTACCGTTAAAGGAAATGATCAACGACTTGCCAACCCTTGAGAAGCCCAATGTCGACCGGAGCAAGGCGAAAAACGAGCTGCTCAATAGCCATATTTACCGCGACCTCATCGTTAGTGCAGATGGTCGAACCACTGCTTTACTGTTGGGACTGGCCGAGGACCAACAGTACAACAGCTTACTCAGATCTCGAAATGAGCTGCGTGCCAGACAACGAAATATCGGTCTCTCCGTTGAAGAAACGCAAGCCCTGGAACGCATCACTACCGAATACAATCAGGCTCATGAAACGTTAAATGAGCAACGCCACCTTGACGTTGCACACATCAGAGACATCATTAAGCCGTACCGCCAGCATGGCGTTTTATACCT
The DNA here is from genome assembly GCA_030739855.1 of Alphaproteobacteria bacterium. Classification (GTDB taxonomy): domain Bacteria; phylum Pseudomonadota; class Alphaproteobacteria; order UBA11136; family UBA11136; genus UBA11136. The sequence goes on from JASLYJ010000002.1 coordinate 93,865, forward strand.
CGGCGGTGTTCCGATGATTACCGACGACATGGTAACATTTGTGCGCAATGACCTGATCGTCTTCGGCGGCGGCGTCCTTGTGTTTCTCATCATTGTTCTTACCGCCATTTTCCGGGAATTACGCTGGGTCGTGCTCCCGCTGCTCAACTGCTTTTATGCAGGATTAATCATGATGGGTGTACTTGGATTGATCGGTTGGAAAGTCACTGTCATTTCATCCAATTTTCTCGCTCTTATGCTGATCATCACTATCTCGATGAACATTCATTTGATCGTGCGCTACCGGCAGCTTAATCGAGATCATCCTGGTGACGATCAGTTGGTGCTAGTCAGAACCACCACACATAAGATGGTAAAACCATGTCTATACACCGCATTAACTACCATCATGGGCTTTAGCTCTCTGGTTGTGAGCGGAATCAAGCCGGTCATTGACTTCGGGTTGATGATGAGTGCCGGTTTGACGGTAACATTTGTCACCTCGTTTCTGCTGTTTCCCA
>JASLYJ010000030.1 GCA_030739855.1 Alphaproteobacteria bacterium
TCCGAAAGTGCTAGCGGGAGTAAAATTCCACAACCAGATTAGGCTCCATTTGTACCGGATAAGGCACATCGGCCAACTGCGGACCGCGCAGGAAGGTCCCCTGCATCTTCTGGTAGTCCACACTCACATAATCAGGGGTTTCACGCTCGGGTGAGACGACAGCGTCGAGGACCAGTGGCAGTTCGCGGGATTTTTCCCTGACTGTGATCACGTCGTCATCCTTGACCCGGAACCTGGAGATGTTGACGCGCCTACCATTGACTTGGATATGGCCGTGATTGATGAACTGGCGCGCAGCAAACACGGTGGGCACGAACTTCATGCGGTATATCACGGCATCTAAGCGGCGCTCCAGAAGTTCGACCAAGTTCTCGCCGGTATCGCCCTTGCGCTGCGCAGCCTCACCGTAGAGGTGGCGGAACTGACGTTCGGTGATGTTTCCGTAATAGCCCTTGAGTTTCTGTTTGGCCATCAACTGAATGCCGAAATTTGATGGCCTGCGCTTGCGCGCGTTACCGTGCTGGCCGGGACCATAGTCGCGACGATTCACCGGGCTCTTGGGCCGCCCCCAGAGGTTGAGCCGGAGACGGCGGTCGATCTTGTGTTTTGCCTGAATACGTTTGCTCATAGGTAAATCTAGCGCTTAGTCCCTATCATGAGGTTTGCTTGAAGAGCGCGTAATATACTTGGCGCGATCCCCATGTCAAACCGATTTACCGCCTTCACGTCTTCCTCTTTTTCGCGCGCCTGCCCTTATTTCCGGCGTCTCTCGAAGTAGTCAGTGCGGAGATGATTCCACGCAGGGTCCGCACCTCGTGATCCATAAGTTCAGCGCGCTGGAACATGTTTCGTATATTGCGCATCATGGCTGGACGTTTCTCGGGTGGGCGCAGGAATCCCCCGACATCCAGTTCCTCCTCGAGATGGGTGAAGAAACCCAGCAGTTCCTCCTTAGTGGCCGGTTTCGCACCATGTCGCACCAGGCGTTCACCTTTGAGATTGCTCCCTGTCTGAAACCACTCATAGGCAAAGAGCAAAACCGCTTGGGCGATGTTGAGAGACCTATAAGCGGGGTTCAAGGGCACCGTCAGGACGGCGTCGGCTAGGGCCACGTCATCATTGACAAGCCCACTTCGCTCACGGCCGAACAGGACGCCGCTGGGCTCACCGTTGCAACTGAAGGCACGGGTTTTTTTACCGGCTGCGCGGGGGGTAAGGACGCTCTTATTCATATCTCGGCCTCGCGCTGTAGCTGCAAGGACATAGCGCAGATCGGCAATGGCCTCAACGGTGCTATCGAACACCTTCGCACCTTCCAGAACACTGTCGGCACCGGAAGCTGCGGCTACCGCTTTTTCGTGGGGCCAGTCCTGGCGTGGCCGCACCAGACGCAAGTCGGTGAGGCCACAGTTGAGCATAGCCCGCGCCGTAGTGCCGATATTCTCCGCCAGTTGGGGGTCCACAAGGATGATGGCCGGGGCGATATCTCCGCCTGCTACCTCCGCACTGTCGGACCGCCGTGAATCCGTCCCGGCCATCATCTTTTCCTATACCCTAACGCCGGCCTGGAAGAGCTTGTAGACGATGCTATCATTGAGCGCGATGAATGAGGCCTCGATAACGTTTGTGGATACGCCCACGGTAGCCCAGTGGACACCCTCGGAATCGGCGCTTTCGATCATGACGCGCGTCACCGCCTTAGTGCCATCGCTGGGAGTGAGAATACGTACCTTGTAATCCACCAGCCGCAGATCCCTCAACTCCGGAAAAGCCGGAGTCAGCGCCTTGCGTAAGGCGGTATCTAACGCATTCACCGGACCGTTGCCCTCGGCCACGGTTACGACGCACTCCCCGCGCACCTCAATCTTGGTGGTGGCCTCGGAAAGGGAAATAATCTCTCCCTTGGCGTTACAGCGCCGCTCGTCTGTAATACGGAAACTATTGAGACGGAAATAGTCCTCCATACCCTCCAGCGTGCGCCGTGCTAGAAGCTCAAAACTGGCCTCTGCCCCATCATAGGCGTAGCCTTCGTATTCGCGCTCCTTCACAAGTTCTACCAAGGCCGAAAGCTTAGGGTCCTTGGAATCTATATCAAGGCCGATATCGCGAAACCGTGACATAATGTTTGCCCGCCCCGACTGGTCGGAGATCACTACATTGCGCTGGTTGCCGACGGATTCAGGGGACACATGCTCGTAACAGCGTGGGTCCTTCTCTACTGCTGCTACATGCAACCCCCCCTTATGGGTGAAGGCTGATTCCCCCACGTAGGGCGCGCCGCGGTATGGCGTACGGCTAAGACGCTCGTCCACCAGCCGCGATACATGGGTAAGATGAGTGAGGTTCTTCTTGGTAACTCCAGTCTTATAGCCCAGCTTCAGCACCAGGGTAGGGATCAGGGACACCAGATTGGCGTTACCGCAACGCTCGCCCAGCCCGTTGAAAGTGCCCTGGATCTGGCGCACTCCGGCGTGTACGGCAGCAAGTGAATTGGCCACCGCATTGCCAGTATCGTCGTGGCAATGAATGCCTAGATGGTCTCCTGGAACTTGTTTCGACACCGCCGCGATAATCTCTGAGGTCTCGTGGGGCAGGGTGCCGCCATTGGTATCGCAGAGAATCACCCAGCGCGCGCCGGCCTCATAGGCCGTCTTGATGCATTCCAGCGCATAAGCATGGTTACTCTTGTAACCGTCGAAGAAATGTTCGGCGTCAAACAGCACTTCCTTCTTTTTCGTGACAGCCTGATCCATGCTGTCACGAATCATATCCAGGTTCTCATCCAAACCGATCCCCAGTGCCACGTCCACTTGGAAGTCCCAACTCTTGCCTACCATGCACACCGCAGGTGCATCGCATGACAGCAGCGCGGTAAGCCCCGGATCGTTGCCAGCGCGGCACCCGGACCGGCGGGTCATACCGAAAGCTGTTATCTTCCCCTTCTTCATTTTTGGTAGTTTGGCGAAGAAGGAATCATCAGTTGGGTTGGCGCCAACCCAGCCGCCCTCCACATAATCAATGCCCAGCAGGTCAAGCTCCTGGGCAATAGCGGTCTTGTCGTGAACGCTGAAATCAATACCCTGGGTCTGGGCCCCATCACGCAAGGTGCTATCGTAGAGATAGATTCGTTTGTCGCTCATAACCGTAATGCTTGTGTTCTCAAATTAGGTGGTCACTTCAGCCCGCACGGCGCCAAGTGGTGCCGTCGGGCCCATCTTCAAGCACTACGCCTGCCGCTGCAAGCTCGTCGCGGATACAATCAGCGGCGGGGAAATCCCTACCCTCGCGAGCGGCTTCGCGGGCGGCGATCCGGTCTTCTACCCATTGTCCGTCAATCCCGCCCGTAGCCCCTTCCTCAGCCGGACTTTGGACCTCCTTAAACCACGCTTCTGGGGCCAGATTCAACAACCCCAGCCCTTCTCCCATGACAAACAAAGCCCGAGCCAGTTTTGCTTGTTTGCCCTTGTCTTCTGCCTTGTTGAGCACACCCGCAGTTTCATGCAGAACGGAGAGAGCCAACGGCACGTTGAGGTCATCGAGGAGCGCCGCCCTAAACTCTGTCATGGTTGCCTCGTCCGGCTTCCCTTTCGCGTCGCTGCCAACCCGGCGTAAGGCGCCGTAAAGACGGTCGAGTTGGGCTTTCGAATCCTTTAGCTTGTCACGGGTAAAATCCAAAGGCTGGCGGTAATGAGCCGAGAGAAGTGTGAGACGAATGACTTCACCGGGCCAGCCCTCCTCTAACAGCTCGCGAACGGTGAAAAAGTTGCCCAAGGATTTGGACATCTTCTCCCCCTCCACGATCACATAGCCGTTATGGACCCAATAGCGCACGAAGGGCGCACCGTCATGGGCGCACCGACTCTGAGCAATCTCGTTTTCATGGTGGGGAAAGACGAGATCGAGCCCGCCACCGTGGATATCGAAGGTGTCTCCCAGATGAGTAGCGCTCATGGCTGAACATTCGACATGCCAACCCGGCCGCCCTCGCCCCCAGGGGCTGTTCCAGCCCGGCTGGTCCGGATTGCTGGGTTTCCACAGCAGAAAATCTGCCGGGTCTTTCTTATAGGAAGCCACCTCCACCCTGGCGCCAGCGATCATTTCTTCACGGTCACAGCGCGAGAGCCTTCCGTAATCGCTCATGAAAGGCACGTGGAAAAGCACTTGGCCCTCGCTTTCATAAGCGTGACCACTTTCTACAAGCTTCTCAATTAGCGCAATCATGTCATCGATATGCTGAGTGGCACGGGGCTCAATATCTGGAGGCAGTGCCTTAAGCGCCGTCATGTCCTCATGAAAGACCTTGATGGTGCGTTCCGTCAGTGCCTCGATAGGCTCGCCATTCTCGGCCGCCGCCTTGATGATCTTGTCATCCACATCGGTGATGTTGCGTACATAGGTGACCTCATCATAGAGCGTCTTTAGCAGCCGGTAGAGCGTGTCAAACACCACTATAGGCCTGGCGTTGCCTATATGAGCGAAGTCGTAAACCGTGGGTCCACACACGTACATGCCCACGCGTCCTTTATGCAGCGGCTTGAAGGGCTCCTTGCGGCGGCTCAGTGTATTGTGGAGGACAAGTCCGGTGCTCACTGGCGTTTCCTTTTCTCGAATTCCAGCGCGTTGTTTCAGGCGGTTTCGCCGCGCAGCCTTGCTTCCACCCGCGCGCGGTCCATAAGGGGTAACAGAGCTTTCATCTCTGGTCCATGATCGCAACCGGTTAACGCCAGGCGCAGTGGTTTAAACAATTCTTTACCCTTGCGTCCGGTCTTCCCGATCACCGCCTTGGTCCACTGTCCCCAGCTTGCCTCGTCCCAACAACCCTCTGGCAGCAGCGCGGCAGCCGCCGTGGTGAATTCTGCATCCTCGATCACCGGCGTTACCTCGCCGTTGCAGACCTGCCACCATTCCCTAGCCTCATCAAGACGTGCGAGATTTGGCCGCACCGCCATCCAGAACGCCGGGGCCACCTTTTCCATCCCCATCTCCATGAGCCGCGAAGCCACCCGGTCGAAAGGCAGTAGGTGGAGAACGCGGCCGTTGAGTCGCTCCAGCTCGTCATATCCGAACTTCGGCGGGTTACAGCTGAACTTAGAAAAATCGAAGGTTCCCACCAGTTCTTCCAAGGAACCGTGTTCCTTCACCGCCTCCGAAGTACCCAGCGAAGCCAGTAAGCTGTTGACGGCCATGGCCTCAATGCCGTCCCCACGCAAGTCACGTAGGGCAAGACTGCCCAGCCGTTTTGACAATTCCCCGCCTTCCACATCCCTCAAGAGCGGGAGGTGGGCAAAATTAGGCACGGGCACCCCAAGGGCTTCAAAGAGCTGGATCTGCACGGCAGAATTGGCCAGGTGGTCATCGCCGCGCACCACATGGCTCACCTGCATGGCGGTGTCATCCACGGTGGAGGGAAGCATATAGAGATAGGTGCCGTCCTCGCGCACCAGCACCGGATCGGATAGGTTCTCTCCATCAAAGGACAGATGACCGTGCACCAGGTCATCCCAGACCACTTCTCCCCCCTCGAGTTTGAACCGCCAGTGAGGTTTGTGGCCCTCCTCCTTCAGTTTTTCGCGCTCGGCTCCGCTTAAACCCAGCGCAGTGCGGTCATAAATGGGTGGTTTACCCCGCGAAAGCAGGCTTTTGCGCTTGAGTGCCAGTTCATCGGGGGTCTCGTAACATGGATAGAGGCGTCCCGCCTCGCGCAGCGCCCCACAAGCCTCGTCATAGCTTTCTAGATGATCGGACTGGCGCGAAAACCCGTCCCAGTCAAGCTCCAACCATACTAAGTCTTCCTCAATAGCGGCGGCATAAACATCCTCACAACGAGCCCTGTCGGTATCATCGAGGCGCAGCAGAAAACGTCCGCCACCGGCGCGTGAGAACAGCCAGTTCACCAGCGCCACCCTGACATTGCCCACATGCAGAAACCCGGTTGGGCTGGGAGCAAAACGGACGGTAGGAGCGTTCATGTCCCATCCTCAAACCGGTTGGTGATGGGATAGCGGCGGTCACGGCCAAAGGCACAGGGACTCACACGGACCCCAGGTGGTGCCTGACGGCGCTTGTACTCGGCACTCAGAAGCATACGCCAGACATGCTCAACGGTGGCGCGGTTATGGCCACGTGCCGTCACTGCTTCTACACCCAAATTCTTTTCCACCAAGCCCTTCAGGATGGCGTCGAGTTCCTCGTAAGGGGGCAGATTGTCCTGGTCCTTCTGGCCGGGTTTAAGTTCCGCCGAGGGTGGCTTGGTGATGACCCGTTCCGGCATTACAGGTCCATCGGGGCCCTTGGCGCCAGCCGGGCAGCCTTCATTGCGATAGCTGGACAGAGCGAAGACGGTGGTCTTGTAAACATCTTTGAGGACGGAAAAACCGCCACACAGATCACCATAAAGGGTGGCGTAGCCCACCGACATTTCCGACTTGTTGCCAGTGGACAGCACCATGTAACCGAACTTGTTGGACAACGCCATCAGGGTAATACCACGTGACCGGGCCTGGATGTTCTCTTCCGTGGTGTCGGCGACATTGTTCTTGAAGGTACCTTTCAGCATAGCAGCAAAACTATCCATGGCTGGTACGATGCCAATTTCGTCTAACCGCACGCCAAGCATGTCCGCTACGGTGGCGGCGTCTTCAAGACTTTCTGTGGAGGTGTAGGGCGAAGGCATCATCACGCAATGCACCTTATCTGCGCCCAGTGCATCAACCGCAATGGCAGCAGAGAGGGCCGAATCCACTCCACCCGAAAGACCCACAAGAATGCCGGGAAAACCATTTTTCACCACGTAATCGCGTAGTCCTAGCATCAAAGCCTGATAGATGGCGTCTAGGGGATCCTCGCTTTCGGCACAGCTGTTCTGCACACAATCCCATCCCTGTTTGCTTTTTTTCCACTCCGTGAGGCTCACGCTCTCGCGCCAGCAAGGTGCCTGGTGTTTCAGCCCCCCCCCACTACCCAATACGAAAGAAGCGCCGTCGAAAACTAGCTCGTCCTGCCCCCCCACCTGGTTCACGTAAACCAGCGGCAGACGCGTCTCTCCCACCCTGTCTGCGGCTAGTTCCCGGCGCATGTCGCGCTTGCCCCGTTCGAAGGGCGAACTATTGATAACCACCAGAATTTCCGCCCCGGCGGCACACAGATGGGAGGGAGAAGCCGATGACCACATGTCCTCGCAGATCAGGACCCCTAGCGGCGTTCCGCGAAAGTCCACCGGCTCCGGCAGTGGGCCGGCGGTAAAGATGCGCTTTTCGTCGAAGACGCTGTAGTTGGGTAAGTCATGCTTGAAAACTGTAGCGGCTATACCGCCATTATCGAGAAGCAGCGCTGCGTTATAGAGCCGCTTGCCCTCAGCCCTGGGGGCGCCCATAAGAATCGCCGGGCCGCCATTTCCGGTCTCCTTCGCCAGCGCCGCCACCACCTCATCCACATGGTCCATGAAGGAATGTTTGAGCACTAAGTCCTCGGGCGGATAGCCGGTGATGGCCAGCTCGCCGAAAATCACCAGATCGGCCTCGGCATCGGAAGCTTTCTTGCAGGCGGCCTGGATACACACGGCGTTTCCCGCCACGTCGCCCACGGTGGGATTGATCTGCGCCAGCGCCAATGTCAATCGGTCTGTCATATGCGGTACGCGAGAAAGGGGTGATAGGGTTGTGCCGTCGCCACACGAAGCATCAGGAAGCGGCAGCCACTTTCTGCTCACCGCTCCCGGTAGCCCCGGAAATGCCACGTTCCTCTTTCAGCTCCTCAGCGAGGAGGAAAGCCAGTTCCAGGGCCTGGCTGGCATTGAGACGCGGGTCACAAAAAGTATGATAGCGGTCGGATAGGCTCTGTTCGGTGATAGCCTGAGCACCACCAATGCATTCGGTCACGTCCTGGCCGGTCATCTCCACATGAACGCCGCCGGCAGAGCTCCCTTCCGCACGGTGCACAGCGAAGAAGCTCCTGGCCTCGGCCATAATGTGGTCGAAAGGTCGTGTTTTATACCCGTTAGAGCTCTTGACTGTATTGGCGTGCATGGGGTCACAGGCCCAGATCACATTACGACCTTCAGCCTTAAGCGCCTTTACCAAAGGCGGCAAGCATGCCTCAATTTTCTCGTCGCCCATGCGCGAAATCAAGGTCAATCGCCCTGGCTCATTCTCGGGGTTGAGCACGTCGGCAAGCTTCAAAAGATCGTCGGGTGTAGAGCTAGGTCCTACCTTGACCCCAACCGGGTTGCCGACGCCCGACAGGAACTCCACATGGGCGCCCTCGGGATCGCGGGTGCGTTCACCGATCCATAGCATGTGGGCCGAACAGTTGTAACAGTCTCCACTGGTGCTATCGATGCGGGTCAGAGCCTCCTCATAGGGCAGCAGCAGCGCCTCATGGGAAGTAAAAAAACTGGTCTCGCGCATAGCCCGAGTGGTCTTGGAGCTAATTCCGCAAGCATCCATGAAGGCCAGGCTTTCGTCTATGCGGTCGGCCAGTTCACGATAGCGCTCGCCCTGCGGGCTGCGGTCGAGGAAGCCAAGGGTCCAGCTATGCACTTGATGAAGGTCAGCATAGCCACCCTGAGCGAAGGCGCGCAGCAGATTGAGCGTCGCTGCCGACTGGTTATAGGCCTGTATCATACGCTCGGGATCGGGCACACGGGCAGCTTCATCAAACTCAATGTCATTAATGGAATCACCAAGATAGCTCAGCAGTTCCACACCGTCGCGCTCCTCCACCGGAGAAGATCGGGGCTTGGCGAACTGTCCGGCAAGGCGACCCACCTTGACCACCGGACAGGTAGCTCCAAAGGTGAGCACTACCGCCATCTGCAGCAGCACGCGGAAGGTGTCGCGGATATTGTCCGGATGAAACTCGGCAAAGCTCTCGGCGCAGTCACCTCCCTGCAACAGAAAGGCCTTGCCCTCTGCCACCTGGGCCAGCTTGGCCTTTAACTTGCGGGCCTCGCCTGCGAAAACCAGCGGCGGGAACTGTCCCAACCGCGCCTCGACATCAGCCAAGGCCGCCGCATCCGGGTAAACCGGCTGATGCAGTGCCTCTTTCTTGCGCCAGCTTTCAGGCGTCCATTTCTTGGGCCGATTCATGGGACTAATCCTACGTTTCCTGTTTTGTTCACGTCCTCGAATTCACGGATATACGCCTCATAAGCTGATTTTCCAAGAAAAACTAATGGCTTCCCTTTCATTCCCGTGGGGTACGCAGAGTGACAAATTCCTCGGCGCTCGTGGGGTGGATACCGATGGTGGCATCAAATTGAGCCTTGGTGGCGCCGCAGGTCATGGCTACGGCGAACCCCTGCACGATCTCGCCGGCGGCCTCTCCCATCATGTGCAGGCCTAAGACCCTGCCCGCGCCCGGTTCCGTCACCAGCTTCATGAAGGTGTTTTCGTCACGGCCCGTAAGCGTGTGCTTCAACGCCATGAAGGACGACACGTAAACCTCCACCTCGCCAAAGCGCCTGCGTGCCTCTTCCTCAGTTAATCCCACTGTTGCGAGATTGGGATGGCTGAACACGGCTGAGGGAATGTTGTCATAGGACATGTCTGCCAGTGCTCCCTCACCGAACAGGTGGTCGGCCACGCACATGGCCTCAGTGATGGCCACCGGAGTCAGCTGCACGCGGTCGATAACGTCGCCCAGGGCGTAGACCGAAGGAACGTTGCTGCAAAAGTGATTGTCCACTTTAACCGCGCCGTTCTCCGCCAGGTCCACCCCCGCCACCTCCAGGCCTAAGCCCTTGGTATTTGGCGCGCGTCCAGTGGCATACATAACCAGATCAGCCTCTACTGCGCTGCCGTCCTTAAGCGTTACTTGAAACGCCTTCCCCTGCTTTTCGATTTTCGCCACCTGCGACTCGAAGCGCAGGTCCACCCCCTGTTTACGCATTTCCACGGCCAGCATTTCCCGCAGGTCATTGTCGAAGCCGCGCAAGAAGAGTGGCCCTCGGTAAAGCTGGGTCACGGCCACACCCAGCGAATGGAATATGCCGGCAAATTCCACGGCAATGTAGCCGCCCCCCACCATCACCATGCGTTCCGGCAAGGCGGCCAAGTGGAAGGCCTCATCTGAGGTAATCACGTGTTCGTTGCCGGGAAAGTCCGGCACTACGGGGCGGCTGCCGGTGGCGACGAGAATATATTTAGCGGTGTATTCGGAGCCTTCTACGGTCACGGCATTGGGACCAGTAAGGATGGCGCGGCCGCGGATAAGGCTTATCCCCGCCTCGTCCATCAGTCTGCCATAGACGCCATTGAGACGCCTGATCTCGGTATTCTTGTTGGCTATCAATTGGTCCCAGTGGAAGCCGCACGCACCTACTTCCCATCCATAGGCTGCCGCGTCCTCGAAATCCCCAGCGTAATGGGCGGAATAGGTGAACAGCTTTTTGGGCACACAGCCAACATTAACGCAGGTGCCGCCCAGGTCCTTGTCTTCGGCCACGGCCACCCGCGCACCATGACCCGCGGCCATGCGCGCTGCGCGCACTCCCCCCGAACCGGCACCGATCACAAAGAAATCAAAATCATACTCGCTCATGGAATCCCCAATCCTAACAAGTGTCTTTAGTCGTTTCTATGTTGTCGGTAAACCCTGCCCAACGTAATATGCAGCAGGTTTCAACAACAGAAAGGAGGTGATCCAATGTCAAGTGATTTGGATGCTATATCGACTACCCTTGGTATCAGTCGCAGGCAGAGGAGCAACCTCTTCAGTCGACACTGATACGGGATCGAGTGATCATGGGTATCGATATACCCACTCACGGAAAGGGGGACATCTCCGTAAGATGTCCTCCTTTTTTATTCAGATTTAAGGGGTCTTTTAGCGATGGTGAGTTAATGCCGACATTGAAATCAGAATCCACTAAAACGGACTAGCACGGTAGCGCAGCAATATAATAATCCCAACGCCGCAGGAACCACACTCATGCAAAACCCCGGCGCCCGCCAC
>JASLYJ010000031.1 GCA_030739855.1 Alphaproteobacteria bacterium
GATTACAAGTGTGTGAGGTATGGGGCTGTCCCGTTTTCTGGTTACGCATGAGTTCGATATTTCCGTGATCGGCGGTAATCAACATGGCGCCACCGACCCTGTTGAGAGCGGGAACTAGCCGCCCTAGGCAGGTGTCAATGGTCTCCACTGCACGTATAGCCGCAGACATGGAGCCGGTATGGCCCACCATGTCCGGATTGGCAAAATTGACTACGATGAAGCCGTAATCTCCGCCCTCTATGGCCTCTATCAACCGTCGCGTCACCTCTGGCGCAGCCATTTCCGGCTGCACATCATAAGTGGGTACGCGAGGCGAAGGCACCAGGATACGGTCCTCACTCTCAAACTGCTGTTCGTTGCTGACGTTGAAGAAATAAGTCACATGAGCGTATTTCTCGGTTTCAGCGATACGCAGTTGTTTTATTCCCGCGCAGCAGACCACCCAGGCCATTATGTTCTCGTAATGGGGAGTGGGGAACATGGCATCGAGATATTTATTAAGCCGCGGAGAATATTCCGTCATGCCCAATGCCGCAGCAAAACGCGCCATTCTTATTCTTTCGAAACTCTCAAAATAGGGATCAAGCAGCGCTGTTAAGATCTCACGCACTCGGTCGGCCCGGAAATTCGCCATAAGGATGCCATCACCTTCCCCCATGCCGTCATAGCCCGCGATTACTGTGGGCACCACGAATTCATCCGTTACCGTTATATCGTAACTGGCAGTGATTGCGGAAATCACGTCTACCACCCGCTTACCCCGGCCCTCCACCATAGCCGCGTAGGCCAACGCCACGCGATCCCAGCGATTGTCGCGATCCATAGCGTAAAAACGCCCGCATACAGTACCGAAGCGAAGGTCTTGACAGTCCTTGGTGTCGGCCATCATCTCCGAGATATGGTCCTTGGCGGTAAGAGGTGGGGTGTCGCGGCCATCAAGGAAAGCATGCACCACCACCGGAACACCAGCGGCGGTTACGATGCGGGCGAGAGCCGCAATGTGATCTTGGTGAGCATGTACGCCGCCAGGAGATACTAGACCCATGAGGTGACAAACGCCGCCGCTTTCCTTGAGTTTTTGGATAAAACCGATGAGCGTGGGAATGTCGCGTATGGAGCCGTCTTCGCAGGCGGCATCGATACGCAACAGGTCTTGATAGAGCACCCGCCCGGCGCCTATATTCATATGGCCCACTTCGGAATTGCCGAACTGGCCCTTGGGCAGGCCGACACTTTCCTCGGACGCGTCCAGGGTACCATGGGGCCAGCTTGCCAGGAGACTAGACCAGACCGGCGTGCTGGCCTGGGCCACGGCATTGTCCCGGGCATCATCGCGTAATCCCCAGCCATCGAGGATACAGAGAACCACGGGACGCGGCGGATTTGTGTTGCTCATCACTGAATCAACATTTAGGTGGCCCTACGGACAAACCATCACTGTATAGAGCATAGATTTCGTTCCCACATAAGAACAAAGCTAACTGCGCAATAAGATTTTTGGACTCCTCGCACGTTCAGAGAACGAACCCGGCCATTCTACCAAAGGTGGTAGGGAGGAACATAGTCAAATACGACACGGTGCGCACCCGCCGTCACTGCCACGCCCCAGAAAGTGTGATAGGCGGGGAAAATTTCCGCCAACGCACCATCCACGCGAGCCTGCCAGTAAGGACTATAGGAATTGACGACGGCGAGGATGGCCGGCCCGTCGGCGTGTACTTCAAGTTCTATGCGATCAGGCTTGTAGGACACCAGTTCCACGGCGCCGTCGCCAAAGCCCAAGCCCGCGGCCACGTCGTCTTCCAGCCATCCTTTTTCCACGAAAACGCTTTCGCGCAACACCGCCACACCGGCCCCAGCCATGGCGTCGAGAAGGAAGGACTCATCGGTGAATTCCCGCACCGAAGGAACCAGGAAGAAACGGGGGAAAGCGTCGGCGTTGCGGTAAATGTAGAGCGGGTTCTCGCCGCCCAGATTGGCGGTTATATGGATCATGGCCTTTTCCCGGTTATCGGATAGGTTCCATGGTCTGTCCGCCGTCACCACGGGAGAAAACTGCGTATCCAACAATTGGTCGCGGGCAAACAGATAACGTACGTTGGCTAGGGAGAGCAGAGACAGGTTGTAATGATCTTTCAGCTTGAGGCGAGGCTCGCGCAAGTCGGCGCTGAGATTGACACGGCTGCCCCAGCTCAAGAACTGCCCTTCCACACCCCACTGGCGTTTTCGTTTTTCAATCACTCGGTTCCAGAATTCCATATAGCGCCGGGAATACAGGTTCATGTACCCCCCCGCCGTCTCCAGCCCATAGGCCTGATAATGCGCTGGATAAAGCTGGTAGGCGGCGATGCGGTAGGGATCGTCGCCGATGGGATGGTCCGCCACGAAATTCGCGATGGCGGGATTGGAAAAATTCTTAACGTAATTACCGTATTTGACCCATTCGTAGGCGTGTCCGTATTTTGCTTCCAGGGAAATCAGCGCCAGCAGGCCGATACCCGCCAGATAGGCCGTGCGGCCGGGATTAATAGAGCCAATCCGGAGGAGATTAAAACGATGTTTCCCAAAACGGCCCATAAGGGCCTGCAGCCCCAGCCCGCCCATCAGGGCGGCAAAAAATGGGAGCAGCAGGGTAATGCGGCTGAAATGAAAGCCCTGAGCGAAGGGGAACACAGACATCAGTAACGGCCTCAGGCAAGTGATCAAAGGCGGAGCCAACAACAAAAAAACGAAGGCCGCGGAAACCCCCCACATCTTTCCGGAAACATTTTTTCCGCCGGGACCACGCAGCATCCAGGCGCAAAAAGCCAGAGTCAATAACAGCAGATTGAGGCCGGAAGACAGGGGAAACCCAGCCACATGGCTGAAAACATCCGTCACCTCCGGAGTCTGGTAAAGGATATCTCCCCATTGGGCACGGTGCGAGATCGGTGCGTGCGAAATGAGAGCAATGATGTCCTGGAGGCGGGGCAGCACCGCCAGGGAACATGCAGCCGCAATCAGCACCCATTGTCGAACCGAAGATTTGGGGTCGATGACGGCGAACCAGACAGCCACCATGATAAAAGGAAAGGGAAGGAGAAAAGCGGCCAGGGTGGACATGCCGTAGGCCAGGGGTGCCACCACCAACCAGGCGGCGCGGCGCATCCAGGTAAGGCTCTCGTCCAATCCACGGCTGATGGTCCATATCAACGCCGGGAAAAACATGGCCATGTTGTTGTCATGCTGCCCAACAATAGCATCCAGGGCAAAGGCCAGCGCCGCAAATGTGGCGGCTTCACGCTCTAGGTTTAGGGTCTTGCGGCAGATGAGATAGGTCGCCCCGCCGCCCAGCACAAACTGGGCCACCACGAACAACTGAACGGCAAGCCAACCAGGCAACAGCCAGAAAAGGAACGTGTCCAGCCCACCGAAATATCCCAGGGCAAGGCGATCGGTTCCCGCGCCGGAAAAGGGGAACCAATAGGCGCCTTCCGGGAAATACCGAGCATAGGCCACGAAGCCGGGGATGAAGGAGTCCGCATTGTCGCCGTTACGCAAGAAAGAAAAAGGCCCGGCAAGAAAGAATTCGCAGGAAAGCCAGACCAGCCCGGCGAACAGAACCGGATTGCCGCGCCACGCCGAAGAGATGAGCTTTATCATGACGGATAGAGCCGGTTCACCTCGCAGATGAATTTCCCGTAATCGTGGGCTGGAATCATGGGCGGTTTCAAACGCATGGACAGGGCCAGGAACAACAGGATAACAGACATACCCAGAACTTGGATCAGGATCAGCAGAAGCAATCCCACCATCTGCGAAGGCCAACCCAGAGCCACAACCCCGGCGCCGAATTTGAGCCCCACCAGGACCATACCGCCAAGCACGAACAAAAACACCAGACCCAGCGTCCACAGGATCAGCCGCACCGCGAACACGTCGGCAAATACGGTAAAGGCGCTGAAGGCGTGAGCCACCAGACGCACCAAGTTCATGCTGCTCTTGCCGAAGCGGCGCTTGCCGCGTTCCGAGGAGATGGTGTCAAAGGGAATCCCGGAACGCATGACGCTGGCGGGAATATGGTTCCACAGCTCGCCCACATAGGACAGGCGACGGACGAGCTGTCCGGGAATCACGCTGAAATTACCGACGGCGATATTATGGCCGGTAAACGCCCTATAGATCCATTGGTAGAGCCTGTAAAAGAAGGCGAATAGCAACCCTTCCGAGCGTTTCGTGCGTTCGGCGAACACGATTTCCCGATCCCCACTCTTTCTACAGGCTTCGAGCAGCCGGGGGATATATTCCGGTTTGTCCTCATGGTCGCTGTCCATCAGGACCAGATAATCGCAAGCCACGTGTTCCGCCACATGGGCCAGGCCGATAGCTATCGCCCGCTGGTTCCCCTGGTTGTCGCCAAGAACGAGCCCGTCAACAGATTTGATGGCCTTCATGGAGCATTCGGCCACCATGTCCTTACCCTCGAAATCGACGGAGCCGTCATCAACCACCACCACGCATCCCTTGGCGCCTAGGGAATCTAAGGTGTTGTCGAGAAGAGGAAGAAGATGGGCAAATGAAAGCCAGTCGTTATACGCCGCCGTGAGAATGGCAACGGTCTTCCCGGCAAAGTCAGCGGTCATGGTGCAGGACCCCCCGATGGCGGCGACATGGGTGCGCAAAAATTAGTACCCGATTGCACGGGGCGGGGCAAGGGGCGCTCATTGCTGTGGATTGTCCTCCAGTGCCGTCTCGCAGCGGGCCAGCGTCTCCACCACCGAAAGCCCCAGCTGGAGGCTCTCCCGCGACCGTGAACCGGCGGCAATGGCTTGCGTGAATTCCCTGACCGCGCAGGTCAGGGGCGGGGCAGGCGCCACGGCGATGGCGCGTATTTCGGTCTCATCGGATGCGGGCACGAAAGAGAGCTTGTCTGCCGCAAGATCGTCATAGATCAGAATCCCGTCGTCAAAGGCGGCGCAGAAACGCCGTCGTTTCCCAGGCATCAGGTTGCCGATGCGTATCCCCGCTGTTACCCCGTTCGTATCCCCATCACCGAAACCGAGACGCAAGTTGAAAACAGCGCCGGAACCCTCCCCGGTTTCCCGCATTTCCTGACAGCGCGCAGAAACCCGCGAAGGCGTTTCGCCCATGAGGTCGAGGCACATGGAGATGTCATGGGTGCCCCAATCCCACAGGATGGGCGTCTCCTTGCGGAAGGGGCCGTGATTCCCGGCTTCGGATTCCATATGGCGCACCGGGCCCAGTTTGGCGGCCTCGCTTTTCAGAGTGCGGAAGGCGGGGCTGAAGAGGTGGATGTGGTCCACCATCACTAGGCCCTCCGTTCGCCCGGCCAGATCACACAACGCCTTGGCCTCGTCCACGTCCAGCGTCAGCGGTTTTTCCACCAGAACCGGCAAGCCGGCCTCCAGCGCTGCGCAGACGATCTCCGCGTGGGCCGCGGGCGGGGTGGCGACGATGACCCCGTCCACGCCGCCGGCGTTTATAAGATCACGCCAGTCTTCGTGGAGAGCCACATTTTCGCCCACCAGATCACGGCTTTGGGGATTGGAACTGGCGAGAGCGCTTAAGGTCACATCCGCCATGTGGTCCAGCGTATTCATATAGACACGGCCCCAGCGTCCGGCGCCGATTAGGCCAAGCCGCATGTCAGGCATGTCCGCCCCCGCCCCACAGATTTCCGTGGCTTCTATGACCCCGCATAGGCTTTGGCCGCCCAGGTGAAAAAACGCGACAGGCCGTCGTCGAGCTCCACCTGGGGCAGGAAGCCGAGCTGGAGTTCCGCCTTGCGGATATCAGGACAGCGGCGGTGGGGCTCGTCGGCGGGATAGCTGTCGGGGTGCTCGATCACATTGTGGAGCACCTCGCGCCCGAGAACCCCCGCCACCCGCGCCACCAGGTCGAACATGGAAATCTCCGGCCTGGGGTTGCCTATATTGTAGGTTTCCCCCGGCATGCCCGCGAGAACGGTGAGCAGGAATCCCACCATGGCATCGGTTATGTAACAGAAAGTGCGGGTCTGAGTGCCGCTGCCATAGACGTTGAGGGGTTTGCCTTCCTGAAGGTGGGCTGCAAAATTTGGTAATACCCGGTAATCTGTCTTTTGCATGCCGGGACCGAACACGTTGAAGGGGCGGATGATGTTAGTGTGGATTCCGTAATGCTTGTGATAGATATAGCACATGGTTTCTCCAACACGTTTACTCTCATCGTAGCAGGCACGTGGCCCCTGGCTAGACACGTTGCCGCGGTAGCTTTCCGGTGACGGCACATGGCGGGGATCGGGATCGCCGTAAATCTCACTTGATGAGAAGAAGGTAAAGCTGGCATCGTCGCGGTGCGCCACCTTCAGCATATTGCGGGTGCCCCAGATGGCCACTTCCAGCGTTTCCATGGGGTGGGCGCGGTAATGGAAGGGGCTGGCGATGCCCGCCGCGTGAACCACGAAATCCGCCTTACCCTTGGGGGTGAATGGTTCGATCACGTCGTGGTGGAAAAACGTGAAATGGGGAATATCGGGGATCGCCTCCCCGGCCTCGCCGGAGGTAATCAGGTTGTCGAGCGCTATCACCGAACAAGGCTTGTCCAGCCTGTTCTCGTTGAGATAGGCGAAAACCCTGGTGAAGTAACGGCCGAGAAACCCCCGCGCGCCGGTGAGAAGAACCGTCTTACCGGCAAGAAGATCCGCCTTTTCACCAAGACAGTTGGCAATTTCCACGATATCGCTTCCCAGATAGGAATCCTTCATGTCTTACACTACTTCCAGTTTGGGAACGGGAATAATAAAACGCCCTCCCATATCATGGAATGCTGAGTTATTGGCCATAATAGATTGTGCAAAATTCCACGCCAGGATTAACAGATAATCTGGTCTGTGTTCGGCTATGGCCCCCGATGGAAGCACCGGAACATGCAAGCCGGGTGAATAAAGACCCTGTTTCAACGGACTGTCATCAACGATGAAGTCGATGATATCCGGGCCCAGCCCGAAATGATACATCAGGGTGGTGGCCTTGGCCGGCGCGCCGTACCCGGCGATGGACTGCCCCTTGGCCTTAAGCCCCGACAACAGGTCGCGCAAAGATATCTTCAGGGAGTCAATGCGCTCCGCGAAGTCATGAAAGGTTTCCGCCTGTCCCAGGCCGAGATACTCTTCCAGCTCCAGGCAGGCTGCCACCGACGACGCCACCTCACGCGAGCCTCCGGCAAGCTGCGCCGTGCCGCGCAGGCTGCCGCCGTGGGTGTCCACCCGCTCGGCGGCGATAAGTTCCATGCCGTTACAGGAAAAGAAGGACACCAGCGGCGCCACCGCGTGACAGGAAAGGTGCTCGTGATAGATGGTGTCGAACAGGGTCTTTTCCAGCACGTCGGCAAGGTAGGAGACCTCGAACACGAACACGCCATCCTCCTCTAACAGCGCCCGCACGCCCGCCACCACACCCGCCAGATCGTCAATATGGGCAAATACATTATTGGCCGTGACCACGGCGGCGGCGCCTTTATCCTCACGGATTTGCGCGGACAAAGCGGCGTCGAAAAAGGCGTTGAGGGTCTCGATTCCCGCTTCGCACGCGGCCTTGGCGATGTCGCACGCCGGATCAACACCCTGCACGGCCATTCCAGCGTTGTGGAAGAAGCGCAGCAGGGTGCCGTCGTTAGAGCCTATATCCACCACCAGGGCCCCGGGCGGCGGCCGGTACGTCTCGATTACATGCGTGGCGTAGTCTTCAAAATGGGCGACGAAGGAGGGCGAGGTTCCCGACACATAGACGTAATCTGCAAACAGCAAAGACGGGTCCACCACGTGGAGAAGCTGGAGGTGACCACACGCGCCACAGATATGCAGATCGAGTGGAAAACATTCCTGAGGCGTGTCCAGGGCGTCAGCGGTTATGAAGGCATTTGCCGGTGGTGTCGGCGTCAAGGACAACACTAGGGACAGATCGTCGCTGTCGCACAGCCTGCATGTGGCGCGACGGCGGCAAACGCCGCCGGAATCGTTCATGACGGCTCGATTGGATCGATGCGCACCACGTCTGCCTCGTAGACCTCCTGAAGGCGGGAATTACGCCCCCAGGTGATGAAGACCGTGTCCTCGGGAAAAACCATGGAATGGTCCACCATGGGTGGCGTGAAGAACATCTGTTCGGCTTCCACCGTCACCTTCTCCGGTGCCGCATCGCTTCCCGTGGGGCGGTGGTAGTATTCGATCAGGCCCTTCAGCACGTAACAGTAATGCCAGTCGGTCTTGTGATAATGATTGGCACGCACCGTGCCCTGTTTGGAGGAAATGAGGACACAGCTTTTCATGTCCTCGTCCACCAGTGGCTGGATGGCGCCGCGGGCATCCACAAAGGGATCCGCCAGGGAGACGATGACATCCTTGGGCCATCTTTCCTTTTCTTCTTCTGTTACTGGTTCGATCTTCACAGCCATATTTTCACATCCACGGGGGAAATTCCTGAAACGGAGGGGGGGAAATAAGGGGCCTTTTATTGCATTTCACGGGAAGGGGTTCAATTCCCGCATTGAATCAGCGCCAAGAGGCTGACCCCGTGCCCGTAGGCCATTGTTTTCGGCCTGTCGAGGCAGGAGAAGATGCGCCCGCCTTCACCGGCGAAGATACCTTCCAACAGCGCATTAGCCGGATACGGCGGCACATGGAAATCACTGCCCCCACGCCCGCAGGAGGCCCCAAAGCGGTTGGCGGCATATCGGGCCAGCCGGATCAGGGGATAGAGGCGGCTGTTGAAGAACGTCACCAGACGCGGCGCAGCGTCCTGGCCCTGCCACAGGGAGGTAAAGTCATCGAGGTCGTAACGGCGCAGATGCCCGGCGGTGATGTCGTGGCGGCTCCACAGTTCCGGGCCGGCGGGGACCGTGATCAGGATATGCGCGCCGGGCCGGGTCAGGGCAATGAGATCGGCCAGAAAGGTGCGGTCGTCCTCCACATGCTCGAGAACGTCCATAAGAAGGTAAAGCCCGGCGTGGGGGGCCACGTCGCGCAAGTCATCGGGCATACGGCCAAGGCGAAAACTGGCCTTTCGATAGGTGGTCTGGGGATAGGCGGCCCGGGCGGTTTCTATGGCCAGCTTCGAATCATCGATGCCCAAACAGTCGTATTCTACGCACAGGGCGGCCACGGTTCCCCCCGTGCCGCAGCCCACATCGACGATGAGGTCACCGCTCTCCCTCGACATGGCCTCGCGAATCAGGGGAAAGAGAATGTGGCGGCGCGCTTGGAACCACCAGTGCCGGGATTCCACGTCGGCATGTATGGCGAACATTTCCGGTTTCATGGACCGTTTCCTTACTCCATTATCCCTCGCATCAGTGGGGGTAGCCGGTGAGGATGAATTGCGTCCAGTAAAACTATTCAGCCAACACGCCACGCATTAACGACCAGTAGCTTTTTAGTTCCATATATTTTTTGTATTTACAGCGGCATGGTCTGGTAGGAATCCCCATTTTCATCGCCCTTTTCCTGCGCCATACTGAAAAGTAAGAGTTCTAGACTGCGGCCCGGCTGTTTCCACCAGCGGATAATGGATTTTCACTCGGTTCGTCCTCGCCGAAGGCGAGATCGCTCCACATTTTTTCCAGATTGTAGAATGCACGGACTTCCGGCCGGAAGAGATGAATAATGACGTCGCCAGCGTCTATGAGAACCCAGTCGGCCTGGGGTAGCCCTTCCACAGGCACCTTCCCGAATCCATAATTCTTAAGCTTTTCTCCTATTTTTCTAGCCAGTGCAGCAACCTGCCTAGTAGATCTTCCGCTGGCGATGACCATATAATCGGCCAAGGTTGTTTTGCCAGTAAGATTAATAACCACAATATCCTGGGCCTTATCGTCTTCGAGTTTAGTTTCAACCAGTTGAAGCAATTTCGATGAATCTGGGGTTTGCTTTTTCCTAGAGCTGGTTATGGCTTTGCCCTCTTCGTTGTTGCAAATCGTTCCTTTCTTTGTCCGCCGCCTTTCCGCAACTTGGTTGCGGAGGCGGAATTGTAGCGGCCATGGAAAAACGTCCAGGCCGGTGGCGTTGATACGGCGAGCTTTCCGGCGCGGCGTGCCGGCAGACGGGCCCTGCCAAAGCGTCGCGCCACCAAGCCCGACAATGCCTTTGCAGAATAGGTGGGGCGGTCAAAGATCGCAATGGGTACGGTCCGGAAAATGGTCTCCCAGTCCCGCCATAGCGGCATCTCTATGAGAATATCGGCGCCACCGATCCACACGAAATGCACCCCGCCGAAACAGCGTTTCAGCGCCCGCAGGGTATGGATGGTATAGCGGGTTCCGGCCCGGGCCTCGAAATCTGACACCGTGATGCGGGTATGCCGCGCCATCTTCCTGGCCCCGGCTAGGCGTGAGTCATAGGACGCAAGGTCGCGAGGCCGCTTCAGCGGATTGGAAGGCGACACCAGCCACCAGATCCCGTCGAGGCTAAGCCGCTGCATGGCCATGAGGCTGATATGCAGGTGGCCTTCATGGGTGGGATTGAAAGAGCCTCCCAGAAGGCCGATCCGCGGCTTGGCGAAGATGGAAATTCCCGAAGTGCGCTGTCGCAGACCCCCCATGGAAATAGTGGTCAGGGCCGCACCTGGCCGACACCCCGGACCACGTATTTGTAACTGGTGAGCTGTTCCGCCCCCACCGGGCCACGGGCGTGGAGCTTGCCGGTGGAAATGCCGATTTCCGCGCCCATGCCGAACTCGCCGCCATCGGCGAACTGGGTGGAGGTGTTGTGCATGACGATACCGCTGTCCACCTCGTTGAGGAACA
>JASLYJ010000032.1 GCA_030739855.1 Alphaproteobacteria bacterium
AGATGAGGTAGGGGGAGATGGTAAATCGTAGGACCCATACCGGCGTCTACCCAGGCACCTTCGATCCCTTGACCAACGGTCACCTCGATATCATCCAGCGCGCCCTACCAATCGTTGACCGACTGATCATCGCCGTCGCCGTCAATAAGGAAAAATCCCCCTTATTCGGTGTGAATGAACGTATTGATATGATTGAAACCGAGGTTGCCACCCTTAAATCCAATAATAAGTCAATGATTGTCAGGTCTTTCGAAGAACTGCTGGTGAATTTCGCATCTTCGGTGGGCGCCAATGTCATAATCAGGGGATTACGCGCCGTTTCTGATTTTGAATACGAGTTTCAAATGGCCGGCACCAATGCTCGGCTCGATCCCACCATTGAAACCGTCTTCCTCATGACCTCAGACCGGCACCAGTTTACCTCATCACAACTGGTCAAAGAGATTGCTGGTCTGGGTGGCGACATCTCAGAGTTTGTTCCCCCAAAAGTGGCAAAACGGATCATAAAACAGTCTGGAAAGAACTAATTCTGAATATAAGAAGATAGCGATAACATGGCAAAACTAAAATATTTTTACTTAGTTTTTTTTGCGGCACTCGTGTTCGCATACACACAACCGACAGCGGAATCGCTAGACATGAATAACTCAGAAAATACGCTTTATCTTGAACTTAAAAGTGGACGGGTAGTGATCGAAATGTTTCCAGATGTGGCTCCAGGACACGTGGCCCATGTCAAAAAACTGGTAAGGAAGGGATTTTATGACGGCCTTACTTTCCATCGTGTAATCGGCGACTTTATGGCCCAAACCGGAGATCCCAACGGTGATGGAACCGGGGGATCTGGAAACCAAATCAAGGCCGAGTTTTCTGACCTTAAACACGTGCGCGGCACCGTATCCATGGCCCGTCGAGCCGATGACGTTCACAGCGCCGACAGTCAGTTTTTCATCGTTTACAGCGACCAGCGGAGTCTAGACGGTCAATACACCATATGGGGCCACGTGACCTCCGGTATGCATCTGGTAGACCAAATCAAAAAAGGGGCGGAGGGGATGAATGGTATGGTCCTCAGAAATCCTGATAAAATCATTTCCATGAGCGTTGTTGCCGACGTAACCGGATAAAGGACATAGCTAGCTTGACCATGGGGAAAGTGAAGCCTAAGTAGGGGTTCTCCGGTATTTGGCGCCGCACCACCGGGCAGGCGTCTCTTCTACTCTCGGGGGCGCTTAGCTCAGGTGGTAGAGCATTCGACTTTTAATCGAAAGGCCGAGGGTTCGAATCCCTCAGCGCCCACCAAGTTTTTTAAGAGGTCAGGTAATGGGGGAAGGCACATCGAGAAAAAGTTCGAAACGGGAAAAAAATAATCCTGGAGGAAACGCTGGGAAAAATCCCGGCCCCGGCAGCTTGGGAGCGCGTCTGCGTACCTATTTTTTAGCCGGTATCCTTGTTACCGCACCCATAACCATCACGCTCTATGCGGCATGGATTTTTGTTGCTTTTGTAGATGGCAAGGTAACGCCACTTATCCCGGAGTCATACAACCCCTCGACCTATTTGCCATTTGATATCCCGGGGCTTGGGCTTGTTGTGATGGCCGTGGTGCTGATCCTGATCGGATGGCTGACGGCAGGCTTTCTGGGAAGACTTTTCTTGCGAATCAGCGAGCGAATTCTTCGGCGCATGCCCGTCATCAGTGGCATGTATAGCGCCATCAAACAGATTTTCGAGACCGTCCTGAAAAAGCAATCCAATGCCTTTCGCGAGGCAGTTTTGGTGGAATATCCACGCCGTGGCGTATGGGCCATTGCCTTCATCACTGGTCGCACTAAAGGTGAGGTTCAGAGCCTCATTGAAGAAGAAGTCATCAACGTGTTTTTACCTACCACGCCTAACCCCACTTCCGGCTTTCTTCTTTTTGTACCGCGAAAAGACATCATCCACCTCAGCATGACCGTAGAAGAAGCCATCAAGATGGTGATTTCCGGTGGTATCGTGACTCCTCCCGACCGTCGTCCGAAAGCCGAGCAGAAAATCGCAAGAGCTTCAGCAACCACTTATGAGGATATAGACATTCTACGGGAAAAGGATCGCACGCCGGTTCTGGTGACGAAAAAGAAATAACCTGAACATGCGTATTTAACCCTTAGCCTGAGCGTGCATATTTGACTACTGAGTCTCTTTCGAACAGATAGAGCAAAACCCGTAACGCCTCACCACGCGGTGATCCCAGTCCAGGATCACACTCAAGAATGAGCCGTGCGTCATCACGGGCTACGCCTAGCAGATCACTATGCTCAGCCAGATCAGCAAAATGGAACTCAGGCAGGCCGCTCTGACGTGTGCCGAGGACCTCTCCGGCGCCGCGCAGGCGGAGGTCTTCCTCAGCGATATAAAACCCATCGTCACTGGCACGTAGAATTTCCAGCCGCGATCTGGCCACGTCTCCCAGTGGTGGAGCGTAAAGCAGGAGACATAGGGACTCCCTTTGACCACGGCCTATACGTCCCCGTAGCTGGTGAAGCTGGGCGAGGCCAAAACGTTCGGCGTGTTCCACCACCATCATGGTGGCTTCCGGTACATCAATACCCACTTCAATGACGGTTGTAGCCACAAGCACTGTGATTTCACCAGAGACAAAGCGGGCTAAAACGGCGTCTTTTTCCTTGCCCTTCATAGCACCGTGAACTAGTCCCACTCGCTCCCCGAGAATGTAGCAGAGGGCATCGTAGCGATCGCTCGCAGCAGCGAGATCCAGGTCCTCGGATTCATCAATCAGGGGACAAACCCAGTATATGCGCTCCCCCTTGGCGCAACGACGGGAAATAGCACTCACCACTTCGTTGACACGGGAAATCGGCAACACCTTGGTATCCACGGGCCTGCGACCGGGTGGCTTTTCCGTCAACCGCGAAACGTCCATATCCCCAAATGCAGCCTGGGTCAGGGTGCGGGGAATGGGGGTCGCCGTCATCACCAACACATCCGTTCCTTTGCCTTTCTCTGCCAGAAGCATGCGTTGGTGCACACCAAACCGATGCTGTTCGTCGATAACAGCAAGTGACAGATCAGCAAAGACGACATCCTCTTGGAAAAGAGCATGAGTGCCAACGGCCAATGTGGTTTCTCCCGTAGCCAGTCCCTCTAAAACGTTCCTCCGGTTTTTCCCTTTTTCCCGGCCTGTGAGAAGAATCGCGTCAACCCCAGCAGCCTTGGCTAGTGGAACGATAGTCGCCATATGCTGGCGTGCCAGTATTTCGGTGGGCGCCATAAGAACAGCCTGGGTCCCGGCTTCGGCGGCGGTAAGCATGGAGAGAAACGCAATCACTGTTTTTCCGCTTCCCACATCCCCCTGCAATAAGCGCAGCATACGGCCTGTACTTTTCATGTCCTCCGTGATCTCCGATAGGGCTTGTTTCTGAGATTTGGTGAGGCAGAAGGGCAGGGCGGCAAGCGCGGCATGCCGCAACTGTCCGTCCCCTGTGATGGCGCGCCCCGACAGGCGGCGGTACCGGGCACGGGTCAGAGCCAGGGTCAGTTGGCTGGCAAGCATTTCGTCGTAAGCAAGACGCAATCGGGGCAGAGCACGAGTATCAAGATCAGCTTCTGACTGCGGGGCATGAAGAGCCAGAAGACTGTCTCGCCAGGAAAGCCATTTCTGTTGCCTGAGAAAGGCCGGTTCGATCCATTCGGGAAGCGCTGGAATCGTCTCTAGCGCTGCCTTGATCGCTTTGCCTATAGTTTTTTGGGTAAGGCCACCGCACAACGGGTAAAGGGCCTCTACCGTCCGCAAAGAATCCCGCTCTTCCAAGGGAACTATATGGTCGGGATGGGGCATCTGAAGCCTTTGGGGTTGGCCCCGAAAATATTCGACCCGGCCGCTGACGACCCGCGTCTCGCCTTTTGGTAATGCCCTCTTCAGGTAATCGGGACGAGCATGAAAGAATACCAAGTCCAAAGAGCCTGTTTCATCACTACAACGCACCCGGTAGGGAAGGCGGCGGTTGTGTGGGGGGGAATGGGCGTCCACAGTGAGAGTAATGGTGGCAACGGCGCCGTCGGGTGCTTCTGCTATTTTTGGGGCTAACCTCCGGTCGATGAGAGAAGAAGGCAGATGCCAACATAAATCCACCACTTGTCCGCCCGCTGCTTTCGCAATCTGTTTGGCTATACGCGGGCCGATACCGGGAAGCATCGTCACCGGGAAGAACAGGGGAAATAGAATATCCGGTCGCATGTGGAAAAATTAATCTGGAAAGGCTGACAGAGGGAAGCTGGGGCTTTATATCCTAGGGAAAGGATCATGGCACGTATAGCCTGATCGAATGGCCGGCCTCACGTAGGGAAACGGAAGGGATGAATGGCAAGGGAAACGAGTTAACGCGACGCAAGCGGCTTCTCTTTCGTTGTACTCATCGCGGTGTCCGCGAACTGGACATCATTCTGGGACAATTTGCCCGCGCCTTTCTTCCCCAAATGGACAGCCAACAACTCGATGATTTCGAGTCCCTTCTCGAGGCCGACGATAATGATCTTTACGAGTGGATAAGCGGCCGTACTGTGCCACCTCCAGTGATGGATACGCATGTAATAAAACTGCTGATTAACTTTAAGATAGACGTAATAAATAATTGTTAGAAATAGAAAAATCTCTTCTATCTCCTGGGCGTATCGACATTGGGGGTGTTCCCGAAGGATACGATGCCCTGATTCTGAAAACCCTAGTCAGATCACGCCTCCTGTCCGGGAACACACCTGTGATTCTGCATGTTGCCCGCGACGAGACCCGGCTTGTCTCCCAGATAGAGGCGCTGGAGTTTTTTGCGCCTGATCTTAAAGTCCTAGAAATTCCAGCCTGGGATTGCGTTCCCTATGACCGCGTCTCCCCACATAGCGAAGTTGAAGCTAGGAGAATCGATTCTCTATCGCAGTTGGCCCTGCGCGCCGGTACCCGGGGTGGCAGGAAGGACACACCGCTAGTGGTGGTGACCACTGTCAGCGCCGTCCTCCAGAGGGTTCCCCCACGTAGCATGATGACCGACGAAACATTCCTTCTGGAAAAGGGCCATACGGTTTCTCAGGAAGCCCTCAACCAATTCCTTGCCCGCAACGGATATCAGCGTGTGCAAACGGTACGCGAAGCTGGAGAATACGCGGTCAGAGGGGGAGTAATCGACCTCTTCCCACCGGGCAGCAGGGAACCGTTACGCCTTGATCTGTTTGGCGATGACCTTGAGGAAATCCGCGCTTTCGACCCTGTCACCCAGTTGACATCGGGAGAGCGCCAGAAAATGACTCTCAAGCCCGCGAGCGAATTGAGCCTTGATCCCACCACCATAAAACGATTTCGTAATGGCTATCGTGACCTTTTCGGCGGTGGCGAAGACCCCCTTTATGAGGCGGTATCATCGGGCAGAAAGATGGCTGGGATGGATCACTGGTTGCCCCTTTTTCATGAAACTCTAGAAACATTGTTCGATTACCTTCCCGGCGCGGCGATAACTCTAGATTATCAGTCGGAAGAGGCCATGACAGCGCGCCACGATATGATCCAGGATTTCTACAAAGCAAGAGTGAATTCAGCCGTCCACGAAAGAGATTCTGCCGCCTCATACAAACCACTACCGCCCAAATCTCTCTACCTGGAAGTGAAGGAATGGCAACGGCTTGTCTCGACGAGGGCTCTTGGTGTTTTTTCGCCTTTCCTACCACCAGAGGACAATGCCACCAGTTGTAATGCCGGTGGTAGGGGCGGCCAGGACTTCGCCCATGCCCGTTCACAGCCGGATATGCACCTGTTCGGCGCCGTAAGGGAGGCTATAGACACCAACACAAAAAAAGGGTGCCGCGTGCTTCTCGGCGGCACCAGCGAAGGATCCTGTGAAAGACTGACGGCTCTACTGAAGGATCACGGCATAAGCCGTGTGAAGCGTGTGGAGTCCTGGCCCCAGAGCCTCAAGGAATCATCCGAAAGCGTTACTCTGGCCGTTTTGGGTCTGGAATACGGTTTTTCGTCCTCTCGTATCCTTTTCATCAGCGAACAGGATATCCTCGGCGACCGTTTTCTCCACCGCCGAAAGAAACGGCGTCTGGCAGAAAACATTATTGCCGAGGCTTCAGCCCTTACCGCAGGCGATCTAGTGGTCCACGCCGAACATGGAATCGGCCGTTTCGAAGGCTTGGAAACCCTTGAAGTAGAAGGCGCGCCTCATGATTTCGTGCGGCTGACCTACGACGGTGGCGACAAGCTTTACACACCCGTGGAAACGATCGAAGTATTGTCCCGTTACGGCGGAGGGGATTCAACGCGACCTGACCGTCTTGGCGGCACGGCGTGGCAGGCACGGAAAGCCAAGGTCAAAAAACGTATCCACCTCATCGCCGACGAGTTGACCCGCATCGCTGCCCTAAGAGAGCTTAGGAAGGGGGAAAAACTGATCCCTGAAAGTGGTGTGTTTGATGAATTCTGCGCACGATTTCCCTATCCCGAAACTGAGGACCAGCTTGTAGCCATTGAGAATGTCCTCGACGACATGGCTGAGGGAAAACCCATGGACCGCCTGATCTGCGGCGATGTTGGATTCGGCAAGACAGAAGTGGCTCTGCGCGCTGCCTTTGTTGCTGCCATGAGCGGAGTCCAAGTGGCAGTTATCGTGCCTACAACCCTTCTATGCCGCCAGCATTACAACCTTTTCAAGGCGCGATGCGAGGGCTTACCACTGTACATCGAGCACCTTTCCCGCCTGACCCCGCAGGGGAAGGTCGGGGAAATCCGTAAAGGACTAGCGGAAGGATCCATCAATATTGTTATCGGTACCCATACCCTGTTGGGCAAGAAAATCTCCTTTGACCACCTAGGATTGTTGATTGTGGATGAGGAACAGCATTTTGGAGTCACCCAGAAGGAACGACTGAAACAACTGCGCACTGACGTTCATATTCTCACCATGACCGCCACACCTATCCCACGCACGCTGCAACTAGCACTTTCTGGTGTCCGCGAAATGAGCCTTATCGCCACGCCGCCCATCGATAGGCTGGCGGTTCGCACCTTTGTTCTGCCTTTCGATCCCGTAATCCTACGCGAAGCGATACTGCGTGAGCATTTTCGCGGCGGACAGGCTTTCTACGTCTGTCCGCGCATCAGGGACTTAGCGGGCGTTGAGGAAAGGCTTAGGAAAATGGTGCCGGAAGTCAGCATCGTCACCGCCCACGGGCGCATGGGCGCGCGTGAGCTCGAAGACAAAGTCAGTGCTTTCTATGACGGCAAATATGATGTTTTGCTATCCACTAGTATTATTGAATCTGGCCTCGACATCCCCACTGTCAACACCCTGATCATCCATAGGGCAGATATGTTCGGGCTTGCCCAGCTCTATCAGATTCGTGGCCGTATTGGGCGTTCAAAAATCCGAGCCTATGCCTATCTCACTCTCCCTCCCGGCCACGTTTTAACACCAGCATCGCAAAAAAGATTGGAGGTGCTGCACAATCTCGATACCCTTGGCGCCGGGTTTACCTTGGCCAGCCACGACCTGGATATTCGCGGCGCAGGCAATCTTCTGGGATCTGAGCAGTCTGGACACATCCGAGAGGTTGGAATCGAGCTTTATCAGCACATGATCGAGGAAGCTGTAGCTGAGGCCCGTGACCTGGACGGATCAGGAAAAAGCAAGGGAGAAGGGAGGGCTGCTTCTGACGACTGGACCCCACAGATCACCCTAGGGAGTCCGGTATTAATTCCCAAGGAGTATATCACAGACCTTGATTTGCGCCTGAGTCTCTACCGGCGTATCGCTCGCCTCATAGACCCTGGGGAAATCGATGCTTTTGCCGTGGAGCTTCACGACCGTTTCGGATCCATTCCTCAGGAAGTCAGGAATCTTTTTGACATGGTCGCCATCAAGCAATACTGCCGCAAGGCTGGCGTTGCAAAAGTAGATGCAGGCCCCAAAGGAGCAGTTCTTTCCTTTTATAAGGATAATTTTGCCAATCCTTCCGCCCTAATGGAGTTCATTGCCATACAGTCGGAAACGATCAAATTGCGACCCGATCACAAACTGGTTTATCGCTGTGACTGGAGCGACCCCCAAGTGCGGCTGAGGGGGGTGCAGCATCTGCTTCGCCGTATAAGTGAAATCGCCGTCCCGTCCCCCGAAGAAGATAAAGATGAGGCCAAAGACGCCGGAAAAGTTGTAGCAACCATGAGGGGACTTTTGGGGGACTAGCCTGGCAAAAAGCTCTGCCTGACGACCGATCCGCCACATTGTAAAGCGGAACTGTTGCTTCCGGTTGACGGGAGAACCTCCTTCGCGGAGTGTTACTCCTGCCAACCACCTTCCGGCCCCGAAGAAAACCAAAAGCTTTACGAGAGCCGTATGCGTAATTTTCTGCTTGTCCTATGTTCCAGTATCGTCGCGATTCTTGCCTGTGAGGGAATTTTACGCCTTGCCCTTGGAGATATCCTGTCAGCTGGCCCCGATGTTGTGAACAAACGGCATCTAACCTATGCACCAAACATGCATCTCAGATTTAAATATCTTGAATGGGATATTGAGTTGGATACCAACGAATTGGGTTTCCGAGAGACGCTGGACCTCAATAGAGCCGAAAAAGTCGCTCTCTTTCTTGGAGATTCTTTCACCGAAGGCTGGGGCGTGGAGGCCCGGCAAGCCTACCCCGCCAAGGTAGGGAAGCGCCTTTCACAGAAAACTCCGCAGGTAGAGACTTATAACGCGGGGATCGCAGAGCTAGGGCCTATCTCTTACTTTAAAAATTATGTGGCTTTTTTTGAATCCGCACCCTCGGTCTGTTTCGTCGGTGTAGGACTGTTTCTGGGGAATGATATTGTCGAGAATCAGTCACTTTCTCTTACCCTGCTGGAAAACCTTAAAAAAGACGAAATCAAAAATTCAACCATACAGTCACCACAGCCCAATTCCATTACTTCCATCAAACGCTTTCTAGCTATGAATTCGGCCATCTACATGGCCATTAACAGAATCGTGAAGTCTAACTTTCGGGTAGCCGAGTTTCTATCCCATATTGGCCTTTTGGATATCGGCAACAACTTCGTCACAGCGACGAAAGGCCTTTATCAGGGGCCGGAACTCGATGAGAACATTGATTTCACCGCCAATATTATCCGTATTCTGCACGATAGAGTGACTGCACAGGATATCCCTTTCACTGTTTATATTTTCCCTTCCCGCGAGCAGATCGATGCGCAAGCATGGGAAACCTTCAAGGAACTTCTTCACGCCGAAGAGGAATACCGACACTACGCCAACGAGCGCATGGCCAAAGCTCTGCGTAACCGTAATATTGCGGTTTATGACCTCACCAAGACCTTTCTCGATGCCTCGCGGGAGGGCGCGGAAAAACTCTATTTTGAAATGGACCCGCATTGGAACGCTAAAGGGCATGAGGTGGCGGCGGAATTCATCACCAATACGGTCCGGTGCAAATAGTGAGTTTTAACAGAATGCAGAAGAATACGCGGCATGTGGATCAGGGTTAAATCTTTCCTTTTCGAACGCGAGGGACGCGCCGAGAGCGGCCAGACCCATACGCCGGAGGAACTGCACATAGCCGCCTGCGCCCTTCTCGCCGAAGCCGCCCTGATTGACGGGAGCTATGACGAGGCGGAAGGCGCCCGCATTGTCAATCTGGCCCAGAGTCATCTCGGCCTCGACGCCGAATCGGCGCGCAATCTTCTGGCCGAAGCCCTCAAGCGCGCCCAGCAGGCCGTGGACGTGCACGGATTCATCAGCCCCCTGATGAAGAATTTCGATCATCAGGAGCGGGTGATGCTCATGGAAATGCTGTGGGAAGTGGTCTACGCCGACGGTGAACTACATGATTACGAGGCCAACCTGCTGCGCCGCACCGCGGGATTGCTGCACGTTTCGGATCAGGAAAGCGGGGCCGCGCGCAAGCGGGTTCTGGCGCGCATGGGATAGGGGGGGCGGCCTCCCGCGGCTCTAGTCGCGCATGTTCACGTATTGCAGGGGCTGGTCGAGGTCCATCTCCTTGACTAGGGCGATCACCGCCTGGAGGTCGTCGCGTTTCTTGCCTGAGATCCTCACTTCTTCTCCCTGGATCGCGGCCTGGACCTTAAGCTTCTTCGCCTTGATGGCCTTAACGATTTGTTTGGCCATATCCGTGGCCACACCCTGGCGGATGGTTACTCTCTGGCGGAGCACACCGCCGGAGGCCTTTTCTGGCGTGAGATATTCCATCACCCCCGCGGCAACTCCGCGCCGCGTCAGGTGACCCTTCAGCAGTTCATGCATTTGGCGCAGTTTCATATCGTCATCGGCAATGATGGTGAGGCTTTCATCCTCGCGCTCGATGGTGCAGTTGCTATTCTTGAAATCGAAACGCTGGTCGATTTCTCGGCGCATGCCGTTAAGCGCGTTATCCACCTCCGCGAGATCGGCGCGGGAGACAATATCAAATGAGGGCATGGTGCATGTTCTCCGTCAGGGGCCAGCCTGGCGACGGGGCCAGGCAATAACCTGTCTAGTCTTTTTTCCCCTCATTGCCAATAAGCCGT
>JASLYJ010000033.1 GCA_030739855.1 Alphaproteobacteria bacterium
ACCTTCCAGTCGTCGTCGAGGGCATACTTACCAATAAACCGGACGCCGAAGGTCTTGGTCGAATTGCCGGAGAAGATGGCGCGGTCGTAATCGAGAAGCAGGGTGCGGGCGGACAACTCGCCGATGCCTTCAAATTTATAGCCGACCCGCGCCAGATGGGAGGACATGCCGCGGGTACCGGCGGTGGCGTGGGCCTTGCTGAAGATGCGGTGCACTTTGTCGATATAGATGTATTGGAGAGAGGCGTGGGGGATGGAGGTGTTGATGATGCGTGCGGAATCGAAGGTCTGTTCGTTCTGGCGCCAGCCCACATTGCCGAGGAAACGGTGGTTGTCCCAGATGATACGCTGGCGGCCCACCTTCACGGTGGTATCGGGGATGAAGGCCTCCTTGCCGCCGAATTTCAGGAAAAGCTGGTTGAGTTCGGTGTCTTCGGGATCGACAACCGTGGGAAAGTCGGAGCGGCCGTTGATGGTGCTGTTATAGCGGTCATCGCCTATGGCGCGGACGTCTTCCACATCGAAGCCGAAACCGAAACCGTAGAAATAGCCGGTCTCGTAACCGAAGCGGGTGCGCAGGTTGACGGCGTTGGCGTCGCGGGACTTGCTGTCCTGATCAACAAATTCATAGCGGAAACGGACGTTGAGGATGAACTTACCGTCATCCACCACCGCTTTATTTAGCCTGTCCAAGACAACCGAATCACCGGCAATAGACGGTAAAGGTACGGATAATGAAAAAATAAGGACTATAGAAAAAGGAAGAAGTTTGCACGGTCTGAGCATTTTCACTTCTCCACCGTATTTTAATTCATGGGCGCACTACCACTCAGGAGTGATGGCTACTCCTCTATACCGTGTTTCACATAGAATATTCTGAAACTTAAAGCCTCAGGTGACAAAATGTCGCAATGCCCTGCCCATCGGTGGTTGAAAACGAAAATACGGCCTAGAAATCAACCTGAGCACGGAGCATAAAAATCTGCGGATCGTCATTCGCGGCAGAGCTTTCGTCGGCGTGTAAGTTGCCACTGTTATTGGTGGCGTTGTCATTATTATCAACCAAAATGTAGTTGGCCATGAAGCGGACATATGGGTTGACGTACCAGTTAAGCCCCAAGGTCATATTATGCTCCACACCGCCCGTAATAGTTCCGTCATCGAGGTCAATGCCGCTGTAGCGGGCAGCTACCTGCCACGCTCCGAGACCGCCCCTATGGAGTGACTTAAGAGGTTTAACTCGACCAAATCCGCCCTTCTTCACGGAATAGGGACGCGTTTCTCCGGTGAGGAAGTAACTGCCCTCCAGATACCAACCATAGAAATCGAAATCTGTGGTGACATCACTGCTCGACGTGCGGTCAATATAGACCCGCACATATTCACCCTGAAGCGAGACCGGGCCATAGACACCGGCAACTTCTCCCCCCCAGCGCACTAGATCGTCGGTAGTGGTGATGGCACCGGTGCTGACCATGCCTGACATAATGTGAGATTCGGGACGCGGCTCAAAAGTGATGCTGGAGCTATCCTGGTTTTCAAAATAGTTGCCCCAGAGCCCGAAATGTAGGACGCGGCCTTTGTCGTGGTAATGAGCGTGGGTCAGGCGGACGCCAGTTTGCCAATCATCGTCACCCTCCCCTAAGGCATCGTCATCTACGTCGGCGCCCCAGATGCCACCGGTGAAACTCCAGTTATCACCGTGGATATTCCCCGAAATACCGATTTGACGGTCACCGACACCGCCGACGAAGGCACCGTGGGCGGTGCTGCGTTCCATAAAGGTGATGAAGCGTGAACTGGTTACGTTCTCGACCATCATCGGAATTTTGTGATGGCCGACAGTGATATCCAAGTTGTGGAAGGACTTCCAGCCAGTGTATTTGATCCACACATCCTTGGCCGATACAGCGTTGCCAGCGAAATCCCATTCTGTCTTGAAGTGCCAGTCCTTAAATATGGTGCCGGCAAGGTGCAGCCGGACGCGGCGGATCTCGGTGTCGTCGTCCATATTGGTTTTGTCCTCGTTGAACCAAGCAGCATCGGCCATGAGGCGGCCGCCGATCTGCGCCTTGAAGTTACCGTTTCCAGATTCGACCTTGATGCCGCCCTTGGTGGAAAACCTGAACCCCTCCTTGGCTTTGTCTTCGGCATCGGCACTAAGGGCCTGCTTCTCCCTAACCACCTTGAGTTCGTTCATGGGCCGGTTCAAGTCCTGCTGCATCCGCTTGATCTGCTGCTCAAGGGCTTGCGTATCGGCGGCCAGAACAACGTTATCACCAGAAGTGATACCGGGAATGGAAAAGCAGAAAACCAAAAATATGATGACCCTGGCGGTGGGAAATACATTCTTGGTGTGGCCATGGTTTCCGGCGTGAGGGGATTCCGACATCTCCATATATCCAATGTTTCCTTGGTCTCCACATATTGCCTTGGGATACATGCCGTTGCACGCGGTTCTACGCAGTATTTATGTGACAGAACGAATGTAGTTTTATGAAACTTCCGTGATAATGCTCATTTACTGCTGCCATTGGGTCCTTATTCCTTGATACGGGGATCTCCAACCTCCCTGGCATTGGGAAAGAAGAGCTGTTGACCACCGATCCTGTAGTCGGCAATGGCTTTCTGGCCGGCGCCCGAGGTCAGCCAGTCCATGAGGGCCAGGGCTGCGTCTTTTTTCACATGGGGAAAACGCGCCGGATTAACCAATGTCACTCCGTACTGATTGAAAAGATGCGGATCTCCCTGCACCAGAATTTTCAGATCGCCTCGGTTTTTAAAACTCAGCCACGTCCCACGGTCACTGAGAGTGTAAGCATTCACAGCCGAGGCCACGTTGAGGCTGGTCCCCATGCCGGAGCCGGTCTCACGATACCAGGGACCAAATGAGGCGGGGTTAAGGCCGCCTGCCTCCCAAATTCGCAGTTCTGCCCTGTTGGTGCCGCTGTCATCGCCACGGGACACGAAGGTAGCGCGCCCCGCCGCAATCCTGGCGATTGCTGCTGCCGCGTCGTCCATGCCAGAAACAGCGGCGGGATCGGCTGACGGCCCAACGATGACGAAATCGTTGTACATTACCTTGCGTCTGTCGATGCCAAATCCTGTGGCCACAAATGCCTTCTCTGCCTGGGGATCATGCACAAAAAGTGCGTCGGCATCACCGTGGCGCGCAAGCCGGATGGCCTGGCCTGTACCCACGGCGATAACACGCACCGTAACCCCAGTAGCTTTGGTAAATAGAGGGAGAATGTGGCCCAATAGCCCTGAATTCTGTGTAGAGGTGGTGGAGGCTACTGTGATGAATGTTTCCGCTGCTACCCCCTGCCGAATCACTCCTGTCAGATGTAATCCAAGCAGGGAAACTATCGCGATCCCCAAACCAAGGGAGGTGCAAAAGGCAAAAGTTAGGAGGTGTCTATTGAGGGGAGTTACCAAAATTTTCAAGGCCCATAAATTCGTCTTCGTAATCATCGCCATCGCCTTCATCACCCTCCGGCTTCAGCAGAGCCTTGAGCTTCATCCGCAGATTTCTGATCTGGTAATCTTTTAATTGATAAGCCCAGTTCGACAGCCTGGCATTGATATCTTCTGCCTTACGCAACACCTCTGCGGCGGCTTGCGCTTCCGTGGAAGCCACAAACCGTGTCCACGTTTTACCATCTAGAAGCGCCAGATCCATATCAATGACAAGCCCATCAAAGGTCTTAGCCTGGGCCTGGGCAAGGCTGTCACCAGAAAAATTAATCCTGGAAACTGGTGCTACGTCCACCAGGTCCAAGCCGTCCATAGCCATCCCCAACTGGTCCGGAGCGTCTGGCGAGCGCAGTTTGGCACCGTCAGGTAGATCTTCCACGGTGAAAAACGGAGTATCGGGAGAGGCTTTTGAGATCACTAGCCGTGTTCCGTCTGGCTGTACTGTCACCATGCGTGCTACGTCATCGCTTGGCACCTCGAGAATCCGCGTCTGCAGCCAGTAGAGGGGGTCGGTCCGCGCACCGAATTCACCTATGGCGAGCCAGGATTGCGCATCGCCGGGCTTACGCACATAAAGACCGCCTTCGGCAAGGTCAGTGTAACTGAACTTGCGGCGTCCAATGATGACATTTGCTAGATCATCGTCATCCTTGTTGCGCAAAATGAGCTCCACGGACTTCGACTTATCCGTGTCCACATCCTCCACATGAAGGCTGGCATAGCGTTCAGAAAGCTTGGTCTTTGGTTCGCTCAGGGCCAATTCCGAAAGGCCGATAACGGCGGTTCGCACGCGGTCGTCGCGAACCGGATAGCCGTTCTTGTCGTCGAGGACCCATCCCTTTGCTTCTCGCATAACAGTCAGCACTCCGCCCTGGCTACGCACATGAATCTTTGTTACCTCGTTCACCTTGTCGGACAAGGCCGGAAACATGAGAACTCCTGCTTTTTTGATAGTGGCGGGATTATAGCGACCGGCCACGCTGATCAGAGCTAGCATCGCCGCCACGGCGGTCATCATCACCAATATACGGAAGGTCTTGATAGTCACGACCTTACGTCCCCGCGTGCGCTGTGCCGGATGCGGTATCTCGCACGTTGGACAAGAGCCAAGACCAAAGCAAAAACCGCGATAAGAACCGGAATGGCCCAGATATTGAGAACCTTGAAAATAGAATCGAGGGAATCAATATCCTTGATAAGAGCATGCTGTACCTTGCGTAATTCCTTGCGAAGACCAAGGATTTCCCCACGATAGGTATCCAGCGCCATCTTGTTTTCCCGGGTCATCATGATGGCGCCTTCCCTCCCGCTTTGTTCCCTCAGCTCGTTGAGCTTAGACTCGGCTTCGGTTAGGTTCTTCCTGAGATCCCGCTCGCGCTCGCGGTAGCGTTGTTCAGCTTGGCGACGGATGTCCTCAATGAGCAAGAAAGGCCGGAAAGACAGCCCGCGGCTACGCAGGCTGATTAAGGCGTCACTGCCACTCAGATTGTCCAGAGTGTTGATGACAAAATCAGCGTTCCCAGCAAAAGGCACACCAAGTTGCTGGCCCATGAAGTTCTGGACCCTGATCCAGAAATTATCGGCGAGAAAGTCGGTATCACCGATAACGATTATGTTTGCGGGCGTGGTTGAGCGAGAGAGATGCTCGCGTACGGGCGTACCTGACGCTCCACTATTTTCCTCAGCCTCATGGTCTTCAGGAGCAGTGCTGGCGGGGGAACCCCCGGGGAAAGCAGTCTCTACGAAACCGTGCAACCTTGCAGCAAGGATAAAACGGGTGTCACTAGAGCGGAACTCCTGCAGCAGGGTATCGGGGGAAGGTTGTGGGTCCATCTTTGATGTGGGGATTATCATGGATTTGGCAGTGGATTGCAGCAACGGCTGCAGGGTCAGGCTCGAACCCTCCTCAAGGGTAAAATGGCCACTGCTGGCCAGGTTCAGGGTGTCGATCTGCGAAGTAATTACGTCGTCTCTGTTAAATGTCCCCTCACTCATGGCCAACCACGGGAGGTAGTCCACCACACGGGAACGCAGGCCAGACAGTTTTACCTGCTGGGCCGAGCTGAGGTCGCCCACCATCGTATCGGTAGCAAATTCAAGCCCCCAAGCGTCAAAAAGCTTACCCAAGGTCGAATAGGGAATAGGCTTGGAGGCCAGAGGAATCTTTCCCTGGAGCTGGCGTTCGGCGGCCTTGGCACGGGCTACCGCCGTTTCCGAATAGGGGTCCACACAGATCAAGGCGCGGCCACCGCGTAGGATGAACTGATCAACGTCGTAGAGCTGTCTCTCGGACAAGTTCTGTGGATGAGCGATCAGCAGGATATCCACGTCGTCATCAATACCGGCATCAGATCCCCGCAGGGAACGGATTTCGAAGAACTGTTTGGTTTGTTCGAAAATAGCCCAAGGCCGGAAGCTATTCATGGGGTCAGCGCCCATGGGAATGCTACTGAGCAGCCCCACCACCGGTTTCTTAGGGTGAGTTAAAGAAAAAACCAGTTTGGTGAGATCGTATTCGAGCAGCGGCTCACGGGCGGGATCAAAATAGGGGATCACTTTTTTCTCGTCGACGCTATTGATCGCCGCCAGACCGAAATAGCCCTGTTCGCTGGAAGCGCCTATGGTGACCCCCCGCAGCCCCAGTGCCAGGGCTTTATCCTCTTCCGGGGAGTAGGGTTCAGGGTCAAAGACCTCGAGTGTCAGCTTACCGTCGGAAATGGTAACGAAGCTCTCCAGAAGATCGCGCACTCGTTTGGAAAAGTTGGCATACAGCGGATCCTGTTCGGGTATGCGGCCTGAAAGGAAAAAGCGTACGGTGATAGGTTCGTCGATGGAGGTGAGAACCTCCCTGGTGCCTTGGGATAGTGTGTAAAGGTTGTTTTCCGTCAGATCGAGACTGGTTGAACGCAGCCACACCGAGGCCAGGATATTGACCGACAGGAACAGGATTACAGCCAGAATGATGGCCACCATCTCCCGTCTCTGCCAGTTCAGGATTCTCATGGAGAACCGCCCCATGGCCTATTCCGCCTTCTTAAGGTCGATCAGCATGACGTTGATGAACAGGCTGAGGACAATAAGGGAACCGAAGAAAACAAGGTCGCGAAGGTCAATTACCCCCTTGGTGATGGCGATGAAGTGATTGAGAAAGCTCATGGAGGCTATAGCATCCACAAGGACCCCTGGAAGCCAGCCACGGAAGAAATCCACCACCAGATCAAGGCCACTCATGAGGAACAGGAAAGAAACTGCTGCCGCCATGATGAAGGCGATGACCTGATTCTTAGTGGCTCCTGAAATACAGGAACCTATGGCCAGAAACGCGCCGGCCATCAGCAGGCTGCCGAAATAGCTGGCGAAAATCACGCCGTTATCGGGGTTCCCCAGATAATTGACGGTAATCCAGATGGGAAAGGTGAGGCCCAAGGCAATGAAAATGAAAAACCAGGCGGTCAGATACTTCCCGACCACCGCCTGCCCCACCGTCACTGGCAGGGTCATTAGTAATTCAATTGTACCAGTTTTGCGTTCCTCGGCCCAAAGCCGCATGGCCACAGCGGGGATAAGAAAAAGATAAAGCCAAGGATGAAAATAGAAAAATGCTTCCAGGTCAGCTTGTCCCCTGGCAAAAAAACCACCGATGTAGAAAGTAAAGGCTCCACAGAGAGCGAGGAAAATCACGATGAACACGTAGGCCAGCGGGGTAGAAAAATAGCTCATCAGTTCGCGCCTAAAAATAACGCCGATGTTGTGCATCATGGTTCCTTACCCTTCGTGGTCTGAAGTGAGTTCGCGGAAAACGTCTTCAAGCGTTTTTGACCCCGAAGAAGAACTCTTCAACAGCGCACCGGGAGTGTCGTCGAAAATCAAACGGCCCTTATTGATGATGGCGGCGCGGTTACATACTGCTTCTACTTCTTCAAGAATGTGGGTGGAAATGATGATGGCCTTGTTGGCGGCCATGTCGTGGATGAGATTGCGCACCCGATGTTTCTGATTGGGATCGAGTCCATCGGTGGGTTCGTCGAGAATAAGCACTTGCGGATCATGAATGATGGCTTGGGCCAGTCCCACCCGACGCTTGAACCCCTTGGAGAGTGTTTCCACATGCTGCGCCAGTACATCACCGATTTCCAGCTTCTCGATGGCCGTGACCAATTTTTGCTTCTTTTCGCTCCCGGTGAGGCCGCGGGCTTGAGCTATAAAATCAAGAAATTTTTCCACCGTCATATCGCCGTAGAGTGGTGCCCCTTCGGGCAGGTAGCCGATACACTGCTTGGCGAGGATAGGAAAATCGCCCACGTCATAACCGCAGACCAGGGAACGTCCCGCGGTTGGGGCGATAAAGCCGGCGACCATGCGCATGGCAGTTGACTTCCCGGCCCCGTTAGGACCCAAGAAACCTACCACGTCACCACGCCCCACCGTCAGGCTGACATCGGAAACAGCGGTCAGGGGACCAAACCTTTTAGTCAGCCCTTCAATGGCAATAAGTTTCTGCATACCTCTTCCCCACCTGGAGAACTATCAGTTCATCATCACTAATGAGAGTGGTTGCAAATATCCCGTTAGGAGGAATAATCGCACTAATTTTGGCAACAATATGACCGTGTAAACCGGATCCATGGTGTCATTCGGAAGAAGGTTTTAAACACTGGAGTTACTTTTTTCAAGCGCAAGACTCTTGCCAGAAAAGCCTAAGTCACGGAGGGAGAAAAGCTGGTGCCGCCGGGTGGAATCGAACCACCGGCCCCACCCTTACCAAGGGTGTGCTCTACCCCTGAGCTACGGCGGCATAAATAATGAGGCAGGCAACATGCCACAGCCATCCCATTGAGAGCAAGACACGCAAAACGGTCTTTTCCCTGCCCCTTGCATCGGGGTTGACCTGCTACGGTGCCGCCCCCACCATGCCTTCCTTCCCCGGTTAAGCAAGAAAGCCCGCGCCCATGCTGAAGAAAGACACGCTACCCGCCAAAACCAAGGCAGGGGACAAACAGACACGGCTGGCCAGCGCCCTGAAGAAGAACCTGCGCCGCCGCAAGGCCCAAGAGCGCGACAGGAGAAAAACCCTAGCAACAGGAGACAAGAAGAAAACAAGCGGACAGACCTGATCCCATTGCTCTCTATACTACAGAAGTGGAAGGCATCACCGCTTGTGGGAGAGGCGCGGCTAAAGTAGAACAGCCCCGACCCCATTTCCCAGATCCAGTTATGGTGAAAGGCTCATGGACCGTATCCATATCCGCGGCGGCAACAGACTGACCGGCACCATTCCCATCAGCGGTGCCAAAAATGCCGCCCTACCTCTGATGGCGGCCAGCCTTTTAACACAAGGAACCCTGCGCCTGTCCAACCTGCCGAATCTGGTGGATATTTCCACCATGGCTAATTTGCTATCGCAGCATGGCGTATCCTTGGAGATGAACGGTAACGCTACAGGCGGCCACACGGGGCGCGTCTTCTCGCTGAACGCAGGAACCATCACCAGCACGGTGACACCCTACAACCTGGTGCGTACCATGCGCGCCTCGATCCTGGTATTGGGACCTTTGCTGGCGCGCGAAGGCAAAGCCCAGGTGTCCCTCCCAGGAGGATGCGCCATCGGCACCCGTCCGGTGGATTTGCACCTGCAGGGCTTAGAGCAGCTGGGCGCGGAAATCGAGCTTGAGGAAGGCTATATCAGGGCCTGCGTTAAGGGCAGACTGAAGGGCACACACATCGTCATGCCCATAGTCTCGGTGGGGGCGACGGAAAACCTGCTGATGGCGGCCTGTCTGGCCGAAGGCACAACCATTATTTCCAACGCCGCACGCGAGCCAGAAGTTAGCGACCTGGCCAACTGCCTTGTAGCAATGGGAGCAAAGATTGGAGGCGCTGGTAGCGATACCCTGACCATAACGGGGGTAACTTCCCTCAAGGGGGCATCCCACGAAGTGGTGAGCGACCGGATCGAGACCGGCACCTACGCCATGGCGGCAGCCATTACCGGCGGCGACATCACCCTTACCGGGGGACGCCTTGACCTTATCGAATCTACGGCGAAGACGCTCATCCGCGCCGGGGTGGATATTACTCCCATCGATGGGGGATTAAGGGTATGCCGCAAAAGCGACAGAATCGAAGAGGTGGACGTCATGACTGAACCCTTTCCAGGTTTCCCCACTGACCTTCAGGCGCAGATCATGGCCATGGTAGCCTGCACCAAGGGCGCCTCCATGATTACCGAAACCATCTTTGAAAACCGTTTCATGCATGTTCCGGAACTCTGCCGCATGGGGGCTAATATTCACGTCCACGGAGCTTCCGCCATCATCCGCGGTGTCGAGGGCCTGACCGGAGCTCAGGTCATGGCTACAGACTTGCGGGCCTCTGTGAGCCTAGTGCTGGCGGGACTGGCGGCGGAGGGCGAGACTGTTATCGACCGCGTCTACCATCTCGACCGTGGCTATGAGCGGCTAGAGGAAAAACTAGCCGCCTGCGGCGCCGACATCTCCCGTATCAGGAAATAGGCCCTCTTCTTGCCGTAGTGGACAAGCTGTGCCATTAAAGGCGCAAAACTTTTCGGACCCATCGTGCCCGCACCAAAAGGGCGCCGGGAGAGCAAAGTGGCAAACAACGAGCAGAATGATGGGCTGATTATGGCCCTTCCAAGGGGGCGCATTCTCGACGAGGTGACGCCGCTGCTTCAGCGTGCCGGAATCAAACCGGAAGACGCCTTCAAGGATCCAGATTCACGCCAGCTGTGTTTTGCCACAAATCACTCCAATCTTTCTATCATTCGCGTACGCGCCTTTGACGCCGCCACATTCGTCGCCTTTGGCGCTGCTCATTTTGGTGTGGTAGGCGGCGATGTATTGATGGAATTTGACTACCCAGATATCTATTCGCCAATTGATCTAGGGATCGGAAAGTGCCGCTTAGTCGTGGCCGAACCTGCGGAAATGGCA
>JASLYJ010000034.1 GCA_030739855.1 Alphaproteobacteria bacterium
TGGCGGTGGGATAGGCCCACGCCGCCTCCAACAGCTGCGCCAGCGGATATTTGCGGTTCAATGGCACCAGTTCATTACGCAGCTCGTCGCGCACCGCATGGAGCGACACCGCGAGATTGACGCCGAGATCCACCCCGCAGCGCGCTATCAGTGGCACCACTCCGGCGGTGGACAGCGTAATGCGGCGCTTGGAAATGGAAATGCCTTCATGGTCCATGAGGATTTTCAGGGCCGCGGCCACATTGTCGTAATTGTAGAATGGCTCACCCATGCCCATGACCACGATATTGGTGAGCCGCCGTTCTTCGCCGGGCGCAGCCCACTCATTGAGGGCGTCGCGGGCCACCATGAGCTGGGCCACCATCTCGCCGGGGGTGAGGTTACGCACCAGGGCCTGCGTGCCGGTATAGCAGAAGGTGCATTTCAGGGTGCAGCCTACCTGGGAGGAGAGGCACAGCGCGCCGCGGTCGGACTCGGGGATGAAGACGGTCTCCACCTCGTTGCCGTCGGCCAGGCGCAGCAGCCATTTATGGGCGCCATCGTTTGAGATTTGGTGCTCGACGATCTTGGGCCTCTCCAGGCTGTAGCGCTCGGCCAAAAGGGCGCGGAAATCCTTGGACAGAGTAGTCATGTGGTCAAAGTCTCGTGCTCCCTGAAAATAGACCCAGTG
Organism: Alphaproteobacteria bacterium; assembly: GCA_030739855.1. Lineage (GTDB taxonomy): Bacteria > Pseudomonadota > Alphaproteobacteria > UBA11136 > UBA11136 > UBA11136. The sequence continues at coordinate 671 of JASLYJ010000034.1, forward strand.
CCAGAGCTGGCCAGCGCGGAAGGCGGGCATACCCAGGTCCGCCATTTCTGCAGCCATTTGCTCGCGGGTCATGCCGATAAGGTTAGGCCGCACGTCATGTTCGGCGGCAGGGGGTTTGGCTGTATTGGACTCGGCGTGGGCGAGTCGGAAAGAAGCGGCGGTATTCATGGAAGCAGTGATAGAGGCAAGGCAGGGCGAGCTGCAACCAGTTTTGCCGGCGGGCCGCGATGGGGCCTGGTGGCAGGAAAGGGTTATTTTACCCCGCAAGCCTTGCTGATGGCGTCGTAGGCAGAGGAAAACCCTGCCAGAGAATACGTGTCGGTGGTGACGGTGCCGCGGCTCGATGTTCCTTTTACTACCATTTCCAGCCCTCGCTTCATGGCTCGTACCATGTCCCTGTCGTGAGCTAGGAACGGTATGTTGTTTTTGTCCTTGTCATCAAGGGCCCAGGCTTTGTCGTCGTGGGAGTAGAGATGCAACGTCTTGGCGCCGATCTTCACTTCAACCAGAGATTCCTTCTCGTAGACATAGCCGGCAATGAAGCTAACTACACCGACATTTTTCTGCGTATTGCGGTGGGTAACGAGGACATGGATATCGCCGCGCTTGGTATATTTGCCTTCGGCTTTTTGCGGCGAACTGGCTATGTAGCAGACCTTGCCTCCTTTTTCGTCATCGGCGAAGGCGTTCCAATCGATAAAGCTACCGATGTTGTCTGGATCGGCAGCGAGCACCGGTCCTGCACCCGGCACCAGGAAAGCCAAAAGGGCAAGGACGAAAAAACGGGTGGAGTGCAGCGCGTTTTTCATGACACCTAAAGTATCCCCAAGAGCGGAAGTAAACCAACCCCAGCCACGGGAGTTTTTACGTTTTTTTCCCCTTTGCACGCTGTTTCAGTGCCCCGCGCACGTGTTCGGGCAAGGGAGTAGGTGCGGCACCGGGTGTCACCGGGCGCAGCGGAAAACCTTCAATGCTAACGAGACGGTCATACATGACTAATGCCCCGGCGATGGCCACGTTAACGCAAAAAGCGGTGGGGATGCGGATCATATGATCGCAGCGTTCTACCATTTCCGGCGATAGATCGTCACGTTCCGGCCCCATCACATAGACGCAACAACGTGGATGTCGGAAACTGGGCAGTTCGGTAGCGTCCTCGTGCAGTTCCGCCCCCACTAGGGAACAGCCTTTGGGCAGGATAAACTCAGAAAGATCTGCGAAGTCGTAGTAGGGCATCCCAACCCAGGAGCGGGAGGTGTCGGCCTGCTCCACCTCGGCGCGGGAAAAACTGGCGTCCACGGTGAAGACAAAACTGGCACCGAAGGCATGGGCCGTACGGAACAGGCTGCCCGCGTTCATGGCCTTGCTCATACGTTCCACACCGATTCCGAAATAGCCGCGCATGGGACAAAAGGATGCCTCCCTGGCAGCGCCGGGGCAAGAGACAAGAAGACTGCGGTGAGTCAGAGGCAAGTGGTAAGCTACAAAGCGCAAGGAGGGGATGGCGGCCCGAAGTGTTTCGCCTTAATTTGGAAACATGGCCCGTCCCCCCATAATCACCCGCCTCCTGGATATGGATATTTCCGCCCCCGTGCAAGGGGCGCTATGGATGCTGCTCTCGGCAGGATCTCTTGCCGGCCTCACAGGTATTGTACGCTACATGTCAGCAGGACTCCCACCCTTTGAGATCGCCTTCTTCCGCAGTTTTTTTGGGTTTCTTATCCTTTCTCCGTGGCTGCTACGTTCGGGAATCGGTGTTTTACGCACCAAACGCGTACGCCTCTATACACTACGCTGCGCCTTCGGGGCAGCCACCATGCTCATGTGGTTTTCGGCATTGGCCATGGTGCCGCTGGCCGATGCGGTGGCACTAGGCTTCACCTCGCCGCTTTTCGTGGTTATAGGAGCAGCGTTGTTCCTAGGTGAAATAGTAAGTGGCAAACGTTTGGTCGCTACTTTATGTGGATTCGCTGGCGCACTCATCATCCTGCGGCCAGGCAGCGGTGTTCTCGACGTAGGTGCGATTCTGGTGTTGTTATCGGCAGTGACACTAGCCGGGGCCAATCTGTCGGTGAAAGAGCTGTCGCGCACTGAGCCGGTTCAGGCCATTGTCACTTATATGGTGATCTTCATGGTGCCACTGACCTTAATCCCGACTCTGTTCGTATGGCAGACGCCCACGCCCCTTCAATTGGTGGAGCTGGCGGGTCTCGCAGGGGTGGCAACGCTGGGCAATTACGCTATGACCCGTTCTGTGGCCGTGGCCGACGCCTCGGCCGTCATGCCCTATGACTACGCCCGCCTTCCCTTCGCGGCGCTAATCGGCTTCTTCATCTTCGGCGAGGTACCAGATGCACTGACCTGGGTCGGGGCTGTCGTAATTATCGGCAGCACTCTTTACATCGCCGTCAAGGAAGCCCAGAGCCAGGGATCCCCAGCGGGAACGTAATAGGCGTTATGCTACACGAATGAAACACAGCCGCCCCCACGACCTTGCCGATATCGAAGCACTGGCCGCGGAGATCTTTGCCTCCATCCCTGAAGACCTACGACGCCGTTGCGGCAACGTAGTGTTCCGAGTGGAAGAATGTCCCGACGAGGAAACCAAGCAAGAGCTGAATCTAGAAAGCCCTTACGAGATTCTAGGCCTCTATCGCGGAGTATCGCTGGATGACAAGAGCGTTTCCGAAACGCCGCAGGACGTGGACATGATCTTCCTCTACCGCGCGCCACTTCTTGATTGCTGGTGCGAAACAGAGGGAGGCCTTTCTCATCTTATCCGCCATGTACTGATCCACGAGATCGGGCATCATTTCGGCTTTTCCGACGCTGATATGGAGAGAATCGAGGCCGAAGCGGAAAGCTGAGAGCGCGGGGTCTGTTTCCCCCAAAAAAGACCAGGTGCATCCGTTTCTTCAGCCCGGGTAATATTTCTTCTACAAACCGGAGGCTGCGGGAGCCAGTTTAGATCATGATGTTTTGCCGCATCACACCCTCCGTATGCTTGGGGTATGATAGCCGCCCATCAATGACAGCCTGTAAGGATGGGAAAGGAGATGCCCCTTGGTTAGTATTCTCTTCGTATGCACCGGAAATATCTGCCGCTCACCCACGGCAGAAGCTGTGTTACGTAAGATGGTCCGTGACGAAAAACTAGAAAAGATGGTCCTTATTGAATCTGCCGGCATCACCGACTTCCACGAAGGCCAGGCAGCCGACACCAGGGCACAGGAAACTGCTCGCGCACGCGGCATCGACATGGAGGACATCCGGGCACGCCGGATCACAGCGGAAGACTTCCAGCGCTTTGACTACCTGCTCGCCATGGACCGTTCCCATTTAAGGGAATTGCAATCGCGGGGTACACGGTTGGGAGCCGATATAGGGGCGGAGAGGATGCGTTTGTTCATGGAGTTTGCACCAGCCCCGACCACGCTAGAGGTTCCCGATCCCTACTACAGCGGCCAGGACGGGTTCGCACTAGTCTTCGATATGATAGAAGCGGCTTCACGTGGGTTACTGGAAGAAATCTATCGTACCCATTCGTAATGTTCCCGGACGCCGAGATCGAAAATATCCTGGGTGCGCGTGTGCTTGACTGGTCGCACCTTAGCGGGGGCTGCGTGGGGGATGTGTGCCGGGTGGACCTCGCCGACGGGCGACGCGTGGTGGCAAAGCTTGGGGGGCCTGGAAGCGGGCTTACCACGGAAGGCTGGATGCTGGACTATCTGGGGCACAAAAGCCGCCTTCCGGTGCCCGATGTTTTGCACGTCGATGACAACCTGCTACTCGTGAGTTTCATCGAGAACGGCGGCGGGCTGGACGGGCGTGCCCAGGAACATGCGGCGGAACTTCTGGCCGACCTCCATGGCGTTACCGCACCCCGCTTCGGCCTCGAGCGGGACACTCTCATCGGTGGGCTGGCCCAGCCCAACGGGGAAACAGACTCATGGGTCGATTTCTTTCGCGAACAACGTCTTTTATACATGGGAAATGAGGCTAGGCACGCCGGGAGATTGCCGGGAGATGTTCTGAAGCGGCTGGAAAAATTTATCGAGAAACTTGAGCATTGGATCGGCGAGCCGCAGCAGCCATCGCTTATTCACGGCGACATGTGGGGCGGTAATGTAATCTCGGGGCAGGATCATATCGCCGGTTTTGTGGATCCGGCCATCTATTACGCCGATCCTGAAATCGAGCTAGCTTTTTCCACTATGTTCGCCACCTTTGGCGAGCCTTTCTTCAGGCGCTATAGCGAAATCAGGCCCATCGCTCCCGGTTTTTTTGAAGAACGCCGTGCTATCTATAACCTCTATCCACTACTGGTGCATGTGCGGCTCTTCGGCAGCGGCTACGTGGGTGGTGTGGAGCACACGCTGTCCCGTTTCGGGTTTTAGGTGAGGGAGAACACTTCCTCCACGGCGTAGGTGGCCCCACTTGAGCCCAGTTGACTGGAAAAAAGAACGAAGCTGTCCACCGTAAACGGCCCGGCGGTAAACAAGGCGTTGCCAGAGAGGTAATTCTTCAGCTGCACGCGGGTGCCAGGTTTGAACCGAGCCATGGTGATATGGGGGGTAAAGTTACGGCCCTCCGGCTCAAGACCAGCGTGTTGTACCGCGGTTTCCAGATTTTTTTGCAGCGCCAACAGAGGTGCGCCCGGTTCCACTCCCACCCACAACGAGCGAATCTTGCGGCTCGATCCGAAATGGCTCACTCCTTTGCATGTCAAATCAAACGGTGTTCCCTTTACACGGGCTACATAGGCGGAGATCTCGTGTGCAGTTTCCTCTTCCACCTCACCGATGAAGCGAAGAGTAAGATGGAGGTTTTCCGGAGGTACCCAGCGTGCCCCAGACACGCCACCGCACAACCCCACCAGACGCACACGAATGTTCCCCGGTAGAGTAAGCCCGAGAAACAGCCGCACCACAGATTCTCCCTGTTCCCGGGACTACGGACTGGGATTGGGGTTATGACCATGCACAGCCTCGATAGCCTGCAATGCTTGTTCCGGGAGGGTCACATCGATGCTGGCTATATCGGCGACAAGCTGGGCCATGGAAGTAGCGCCGATGATGTTGCTGGTAACGAAGGGACGACTGTTCACGTAGGCCAGTGCCATCTGTGATGGATCGAGGCCGTTTTCCTTGGCGATCGCCACATAGGCACGGGTAGCGGCCACCGCCCGCTCGTTGGTATAGCGGGTAAAGATGTCACCGAATAGGGTTAGGCGCGCGCCAGAAGGTAGTTCGCCACCGAGATATTTCCCCGACAGTACCCCGAAGCCTAGCGGCGAATAAGCGAGAAGCCCACACTGTTCGCGGATGGCAATTTCCGCCAGACCCACTTCGAAGCTGCGGTTAAGGAGGTTGTAAGGGTTCTGAATACTGACCATTCGCGGCCAGCCCCGTTCCTCCGATATGGCCAGGAACCGAGCCGTGCCCCAAGGAGTTTCGTTGGACACGCCCACATAGCGCACCTTGCCCGACCGCACCAGACTGTCGAGAACCTCTAACTGGTCTTCCAGGAAGATGAAATCATCGGTGGGGTCGTGGGTATAGCCAAGCTGGCCAAAGTAGTTGGAGCTGCGGTCGGGCCAGTGGAGTTGGTAAAGGTCTAGATAATCGGTCTGCATCCGCTTCAAACTATTCTCTAATGCCACCTTTATTTGTTTCCCCTCAAGTCTTGTCTCGCCACCACGAAACCACTCCATGTCCGAGCGTCCCGTCACCTTGGAGGCGAGGATCACTTTGTCGCGGTTGCCGCACGCCTTTAACCAGGTTCCTATATAAGATTCTGTGTTCCCTTGCGTTTCTGCCTTGGGAGGCACCGGGTAGAGCTCCGCCGTGTCGATAAAGTTGATGCCTGCATCGAGGGCGTAGTCGAGCTGTTTGTGGGCTTCCTGTTCGGTGTTTTGCTCACCCCAGTTCATGGTGCCGAGACAGATGGCGCTGACCTTCAGATCAGTGCGGCCGAGGGGACGGTATTCCATGTAACGTATCCTTATTACAGAAACAGGGTCAGGACTCCGGTATAGCCGTAGAGCCGGTCGTTGAAAATTTCACCATTGGTGGAGAAACCTACAAGGGGGAAATTTCCCAAGACGCCGTGGATGGCCTCCATTTCAGCCGCGCTTTCCCTGAACAGGGCGGGACCGCGAGCGACACAGGTAAAATAGAGCCCGCCTCTGGGTGTGGAGGGAAGACGTCGCTTCAGGGATTCCAGCATCCGCGCCATCTCGGTCTCGGCATTCTCGCGCGAGCGGCGGCAGAAGAGTAGTGGATCGCCTTCGAACACATCTTCGGCAATGACGATGACACCGCGCTCAGGATCTACATTAGCTAGGTTGCGGGCCAAATAGTCACCGGTGTCGGAACCGGCAACAGGAATGCCCGCAAGCACCGATACCGCCTCTTCCTCCTTTTCGTCTTCCATTTCCCGGCCCAACTCTTCCGCAAACACCTCGAAGGCGGGACGTCCGTCTATTCCTACAACCACGTGTTCATCGCTACATTCGGTAATTGTATGGATCGGCCCTATGGGGACACAGCTCTGGGCCAAGCCCGTGACCACTTGGACCTCCGGGGTAAAGAGAACCCCGGACAGTCCGCCTTGAGTTACAACATTAGCTACCTGATCGTAAGCGCCGCGTGATGAGGTCAGTCCTCCGGTAAGATAGGCACTGCTTTTCCCCGCCACATCGCGCAGAAGGCCGGTGATATGCGGATTACGAGGATCGCCATGAACTACGCCGAAGGGAGAGGCACAAGTTTCCAGCCAGTCCTTGTTGATGGTTTCAAAATCCGCCACATCTTCACTAACCGTGGGGAAAACATGGAAGGAACTGGGCGGAAAACCGCCAACCATGGCGGCGACGCCAGGCGCATCGAAACACTCGTAGGCGCCGTCCAGTGTGGAGCCGGCGGCGGAAATGCCCAGCCCTACTGTACCTACCCAGTTTTCGGTAGCGGTGGTTTCGCGCAGAAAGGTAAGAATGCTGTCAAGTTGGCTTTCGAAATGGTCCGTAACATAGAGGAACCCCAGCCGCTCACTGGGCGGAGCTGGAAATTCCCGTGGCAGCTGTTCCTGACAAATTTTGGCGGCCTTAGCCCAGTGCGAGTCTGTGGAGAAGGCCACGTGGAACGGTTCCCTACGCGGCATCAAAACGTCCCTTCCTTTCCTAAGAGACTGGATGCTGGAACGGGTGGCGTCAAGCCGTGACCCACCTAAACCCCAGAAGCCTTGGCCAAAAGGGACGGAAAGAGTGGATCATAGCCAGAAATTATTGATTCACTGGGTTTGTGTGCCATATTATCAGCGTAATCATTTTTTAAGGTCAGATCATAAGGTGTATTCCCCGGACGAATCCGCGGAATGGCCTTGTGGCAACCAGTTTTTACAAGAAAGACAGAGGAATTCACGATGGCACTTAGTTCAGAAAACCGCACCGTAACATCCCATGCTGGCGAACATGTCCTGATTGATGAGGGCCTGCGCCAGTACATGCTGCGAGTTTATAACTACATGGCCTCGGGTCTGACGCTAACGGGCCTTGTCGCCTGGGTCACGGCGCAGATGTCAGTGGTCACCAACGCTAGCGGCCAGATCGTCGGACTTACCGGGCTTGGCGAAACCATGTTCACTTCGCCACTGTCCTGGGTCATCATGTTGGCCCCGTTGGGCTTCGTGTTCTTCCTTAGCGCCCGTATCGGCACTTTAAGCCTGAGCGGCGCGCAAACGGCCTTCTGGCTGTTCGCCGGGGTCATGGGTCTGTCCATGGCCTCCATCTTTCTTGTCTTCACCGGGGAATCTATCACCCGCATTTTCTTCATTGCCGCCGGCATCTTCGCCTCCATGAGCCTCTATGGCTATACCACGAAGAAAGATATTTCGGGTTGGGGCTCGTTTCTGTTCATGGGTCTAATCGGCGTCATCATTGCCAGCATCGTTAACATTTTCGTGGGCAGCACCCTAATGCACTTCGCCATCTCAGCAATCGGCGTCTTAGTGTTTACGGGTCTTACCGCCTATGACACTCAATCCATCAAAGAAATGTACACTCAGAGCGACGGCACCGCCGTGGCCGGCAAGAAAGCGTTGCTTGGGGCACTGCGGCTTTACCTCGACTTCATCAACCTGTTCATTATGTTGCTACATCTGTTCGGCGGACGCCGCTAGAACCGCTCAGAAGACAATTTAGCCGAAAAGCCCGGGGGTATGATGCTCCCGGGTTTTTCTTTTGTGCGCGCACAAAATCCTGAAGAAGCCTTGCGAATACAATGCGTTTCTAGGCATCGTCTGCGAGGCACTTGCCTTATAGGGCCGGGACGCTTCCCACAACACACCCTCAATCCCGAAATTCAACCAGGAACCCTGAGCAACATGAGAATGGCTGAAACGGCCAGAAACAGTGCAAACCCCTTTTGCAGATGCCCACGTTCCAAGCGATGGGCGGCACGCGCCCCCAAGGGCGCCACACATACCGCCACCGGAAAGATAAGTGCCACTCCCGGTAGGTTGATATAGCCCAAGCTCAAGGGCGGGAGCTGTGGCGCACCCGAACCTTCCAGCGCGAAACCCGCCGCCCCAGGCAGGGCGATGATCAGGCCCAGGGCTGCCGCCGTACCCACGGCACGGTGGATAGAAAACCCGAACAACCGCATGACCGGCACCGACAGACTGCCGCCACCAATTCCCATCATCACCGAGAGGCATCCAATGGCGCCCCCCAGAAACGCACGCAACGGCTCCCCTGGCATCTCCCCAACCGGGGATGGATCCCCATGGGATACACCTAAATAAACAGCTAACGCTAGTGCAGTACAGGAAAAAACAAAGACCAACACCTCGCCTCCGACGGTTCCTGCCACAGCTGTGCCGGCAACGGCACCGAGGAAAACTGGTGTCCCCCAGCGCCGCAGCAGGGCGAGATCCATTTTGCCATGACGATGATGGGCGGACATGGATGCGACGGCGGTAGGAATGATAATGGCGAGCGAAGTTCCCACCGCCAGGTTCATGGAAAGCGCGGTGGTGTACCCCATCCCCGCGAATAGGTGGAAGAGCACCGGGACCACGACAATACCACCGCCCACACCCAACAGGCCGGCAAGAAATCCCGCTGCCACCCCGGCGCCCAATAGTGCAGCGGCGAGTCCGGCAAAGGAGGCCATGTCCATAGAGAAAAGGTCAAGGCCGATCACGGGGACCGACCTTAGAAGACAGCAGCTGTTTCATGGGCATCAGCTTAACGCGATACCGCCAATCATGGAACTGGTGGTGCCGCCTGTAGGAGGCGAACCGTTCTTTAATAATTAATACCACAAATCTAATATTATACAATTAAAACAATGGGTTGTTAGCTGCACACAGTTTAGCTGTTAATTCCTTTTTTGTAGCAATTTTGTATGCAGCCATGAGTCATCGGCTCATAATTTAGCCGCTCAGCCCCTCCTTCATGCCCCGTCTGTGTGATGGATCAATTTCACTGTATAAAGCTTACCAGTGCTCCTTAAAACGGCATACAGATACCCTCTGGAGCA
>JASLYJ010000035.1 GCA_030739855.1 Alphaproteobacteria bacterium
TGCGCAGGCCGCATCCATAAATGAGGGTAAACAGAGCAAGATCGCGTTTTTCTACCCAAGGCGGACCAAGCCCAGAAGAATCCCCAGTGGCTGCCACCAGTTCCACCGCATCTTCCACATCTAGAGCCTTGGGTACGCTGCGGGGCAGTTTTGGCGTGCGTAGGGAATGGACAGCTGGGTTATGGAGGATGTCCCGGCGTTCTAGGAAGCGGAAGAATCCCCGCACCACCGATAAGGCCCTGGCAGTGGAGGCAGCTTGTAGGCCAGACATGCCCCGGCGCGCCATCCAAGCCCGGAAATCCGCCGTGCACAACCCCGCCAAATCCGAAAGACCCAGCTCACCGCCAAGGTGGCCGCACAGAAACCCCAGGAACGCTTTTAGGTCACCGGTGTATGCGGCCAGGGTGTGTGGTGAAGCCCGGCGTTCGTTTTCCAGCCAGGTCCGCCATGCCGTGACGGCCTCCTGAAGGTCAGATGCAACGAAGAGATCGGATTCAGGACCGGTTATTGCAGACGGCCGAGACATGAACACACGCAACATTCAATAACGCGTGCAAGGAAGGTGAGAAGTTCCTTGCCCTGGCGGGCGTGGAATTTTCCTTCCTCCCGAGAGCCAAGCGCCAGCAGCCCGGGAGACTCCTTACCCCCGAAATCAAGACGGATGAGCGCCTGGGAACGAACTAGGTATTCCATTTCCCCGAATACGATAGGATCAGCTTTCGCCTTGCCGTCTAGGTGCACATCACGCCCGCTGCCAAGCAAGCGATCCACGGTTCCCGGCGGTAGCACCCGCACCCCAACAGCAGATTCCGTCTCCACACTTTCCACAGCAAAAACCACCACATCAAGGCCGAGAATCACCACAAGGTCCGTAGTGACCAGATGCACTAGATGTTCCAGACTGCGGGCGGAAAGGAAAGCAAGAACGGCCTCGTGCACCCGTGATTGGCCGGTCATGTTGCCCCGGCTGGTAGCAAGCAGGTCGTCGTGATCGGCACGTAGCCTTTCGATAATAAAGGCCTGCATGTCTAACACGTTGCCGGTCTCGTGGCGCCGCGGTGGTACTAGTGTTCGCAGCAGATCGGCATGGATGGTAAGGAAATCTGGATGAGCACGGAGATAGTCTGCCACCTGAGCCCCGGTTATGCCGTCGGTGCCGGTCCTGGATGGTACCGGGCTGGCACTGTCTTGGTTTTTTGCCTGATTTTTAGTGACTATCTGTTTGCGCCTTGCCATTGATATTTCCTGATATGCGATGGACTGTTCGCCATCTTTTCCTGGCTCTGGCAGACCTGCGGCGAACCCCCTTTGACCAGCCACGACTCTTGAATAGAGTGTAGACCATGCCATCACGCCACACCAGTTCATCTCAACATTCCTGCACGCATCCCACGGATCCCCCTCCACGGCGTGTCCGGGTGATGTTACCCCTGCCGCTGGATTGCGCCTACGATTACCTTGAGGATTTAGATCCCCCACTCACAGAAGGGGAATTCGTTCGCGTTCCCTTTGCCGCACGCGAACGCACCGGCTGCGTCTGGTCATGCCATCCTGGCTCCGGCAGCGCCGTGGACGTGAAAAAGCTCAAACATGTTATCGCACGCCGTGATGCGCCGCCCTTACCTGCCGACGCTGCCTGTTTCATCGATTGGACCGCCACCTATACCTGCGCGCCGGTGGGGTCAGTTCTGCGTATGGCCATGAGCGTACCCCAAGCCCTTGATCCCCAGGCAAATATGACAGGTTATGTCCGTGTCGAAGATACGGTGCCCCAAGGCCTGCGCATGACGGCGGCGCGGGTGCGTGTACTCGATGCAGCAAGTAGGGACGTACCCCTTGGCGCGACTGAGCTAGCGCGACGAGCCGGGGCGGGAACCAGCGTGGTACGGGGACTTGCCAAAGCCGGGGCTCTAGCTCGGGTAGCCTGTGTGTCGCCACCTTCTTTCGCCACCCCTGACAGCTGGCGGGTAGGTCCATCTCTTTCGACGGACCAAGAAACAGCAGCGCAGGAGCTTCGTTGCAAAGTGAACACGGGAGGGTTTTCCGTAACCTTACTCGACGGCGTCACCGGATCAGGCAAGACGGAAGTATATTTTGAAGCCGTAGCGGCCACCCTGAAACGGAGCAAACAAGTGCTTGTTCTGGTTCCGGAGATCACTCTGACCGGGCAGTGGCTGGAACGTTTCACAGAGCGCTTCGGTGTAGCCCCGGCGCCGTGGCATTCGGACCTGACACAGAAGAAGCGGCGGACGGTCTGGCGCGCCGTAGCCGAACACAGTGCGCATGTGGTGGTGGGCGCCAGATCGGCCTTGTTTCTACCCTTTCCTAGTCTCGGTCTCGTGGTCGTGGATGAGGAACATGAGGCCGCTTACAAACAGGAAGAGGGCGTCATCTATCACGCCCGCGACATGGCCGTAGTGCGGGGGCGAGAGGCAGCGTGTCTTGTGGTTCTTGTCTCGGCTACACCGTCCCTGGAAACTACCGTTAACGTGGAAGAAGGACGCTATGACCGGGTCTATCTCCCCGATCGCCACGGCGGGGCCATCATGCCCCAGGTCGAGGCCATCGACATGCGCCGAGAAGGCCCAAAGGCTGGACAATGGTTGTCACCGCCGCTTCGCAAAGCACTGGCAAGGACGTTTGCTAGGGGTGAGCAGGCCATGCTATTCCTTAACCGCCGTGGCTATGCGCCGCTCACACTGTGTCGCGGTTGCGGCCATCGCTTCTCCTGTCCCAATTGCACCGCCTGGCTGGTAACCCACCACAAGCCGGCGCGCCTCATCTGCCATCATTGTGGCTATTGCTTACCGCCACCAGAGTTCTGTCCCCAGTGCGGCGTAGGAGACACCTTAGCCGCCTGTGGCCCCGGAGTGGATCGGATAGCCGAAGAGACGGAAAGCCTATTCCCAGATCGGCGATGGGCCGTTATGTCCAGCGACATGACGGGAGGGGCGCAGGCAGCAGCAGAGATTCTAACCCAGGTTCGAGACCACGAAATAGACCTTTTGATCGGCACTCAGATTATCGCCAAGGGACACCATCTTCCAGGGCTGACTCTAGTGGGGGTGGTGGATGCTGACCTTGGGCTAGCCGGCGGCGACTTGCGCGCCGGTGAACGCACCTTCCAGCTGCTTCACCAAGTGGCGGGGCGGGCTGGGCGGGAATCGCAGCCGGGAAAGGTCTATCTACAGACCTATATGCCCGAACATCCCGTAATGGAGGCGCTGATTTCAGGCAACCGCGATGCTTTTTTTGAGGCCGAAGCGGTACAGCGCCGCAGATTCGGCCTGCCGCCATTCGAACGGATGGCGGCTGTGATCATCTCTGGCCATAGTGCCGCCAGTGTGGAAACCACGGCTCGCCACCTACGTCGCGCCGCACCACGGGAAAACGGTGTGGACATTCTGGGACCCGCCCCAGCGCCACTCACTGTCCTCCACGGCCGCACGCGCTGGCGGCTACTGTTGAAGGCGCCGCGGCGGGTCAACGTACCGGAATTAGTCAAAAACTGGCTGAGGGCGGTAAAAGTCCCTGCACACGTACGGGTACACATCGATATCGATCCTCACAGTTTTCTTTAGCTGCCTTCCGAAGAAGGGCCACCGGAACTCTTCAAGCGTGAGTCCGGTTGCAACAGCAATAAGGCTATGTTAGGTATCGCGGGCCTTGCCCTAAGGGGTTTCCCCACTATGTTGTATTTTTATTTATAACCAATGAGTTAGATCTCCCATTTAGGGAAATCCTGGGGAGATAGGGAGACGACGTCAGGTGCCATCTGTAGCCTCAGGTCAATCACAGATTTCCTTGCGTTATGCCACCGCCCTGTTCGATCTTGCTAAAGAAAGCAAGTCTTTGGACACCGTGGGCGGCGACCTTTGCAGCATCAGGACCATGATCGAGAGCTGTGACGATCTTGCTCGTCTCTTGCGCAGCCCAGTCCTCTCGCGCGAGGACCAGGGAAAAGCGCTAGCAGCGGTTCTGGGCAAAGCTGAGATCGGTGACCTTACCAAGCGTTTTGTAGCTGTCGTAGCCAGCAATCATCGCCTTTTCGCCCTACCTGTTATGATCGATACCTTTTTCTCCCTGCTGGCGGAAAAACGTGGTGAAATAAGCGCCGAGGTAACGTCAGCCAAGTCCTTAAATAATGCCCAGGTGAAGTCTCTTACGGACGCCCTAAAAAAGGCTGTGGGCCGGAATGTCAATGTTACCCAGTTTGTGGATGAGTCAATTATCGGTGGCCTAATCATCAAGGTCGGATCGCGCATGCTCGATAGCTCCCTGTGTACCAAACTACAAAATCTACAGCTCGTCATGAAGGGAATTGGTTGATGGAAATCCAAGCTGCGGAAATCTCTTCCATACTTAAGCAACAGATAGCCAACTTCGATACCGATACCGATGTATCGGAAGTAGGTCAGGTGCTCTCCGTAGGGGATGGAATCGCCCGTGTCTACGGTCTGGACAACATCCAAGCCGGTGAGATGGTCGAATTTCCGGGCGGCATCAAGGGGATGGCACTCAACCTAGAAACTGACAATGTAGGTATCGTTATTTTCGGCATCGACCAACACATCAAGGAAGGTGACACCGTCAAGCGCACTGGCGCCATCGTCGAGGCCCCGGTGGGCAAGGGCCTCCTAGGTCGCGTTTTGGATGGGCTCGGCAACCCCATCGACGGCAAGGGACCTCTTTCAGACGTGAAGATGAGCCGCGTGGAGGTTAAGGCGCCGGGTATCATACCCCGTAAATCGGTGCATGAACCATTACAAACGGGGCTGAAAGCCATCGACAGCTTGATTCCCATCGGCCGCGGCCAACGTGAGTTGATTATCGGTGACCGCCAGACCGGTAAGACCGCCGTTATCACCGATACCATCATCAACCAGAAGAGTCTTAACGAAGACAGTGACGATGCTACGAGGATGCACTGCATCTATGTCTGCATCGGCCAGAAGCGCTCCACCGTAGCTCAGATCGTTAAGACTCTGGAGGAAAACGGCGCCATGGAATACACCACCATTGTTGCCGCCACCGCTTCGGAGCCCGCGCCGCTTCAGTTCCTAGCGCCCTATACCGGCTGTGTCATGGGTGAATATTTCCGTGACAACGGCATGCATGCAGTCATTTTCTATGATGACCTTTCAAAACACGCCGTAGCTTACCGCCAGATGTCGCTATTGCTGCGCCGACCGCCTGGACGCGAAGCCTACCCCGGTGATGTTTTCTATCTGCATTCGCGCCTCCTGGAGCGCGCCGCCAAGATGAACGACGACAATGGCGGTGGATCGCTGACAGCGCTACCAGTGATCGAAACTCAGGCCGGCGATGTTTCAGCCTATATTCCTACCAATGTCATCTCCATCACTGACGGCCAAATCTTTCTCGAGACCGAACTATTCTATAAGGGCATCCGCCCAGCGGTAAATGTGGGCCTGTCGGTGAGCCGCGTCGGCTCCGCCGCCCAGGTCAAAGCCATGAAACAGGTAGCCGGCTCCATTAAGCTAGAACTGGCCCAGTACCGTGAAATGGCGGCTTTTGCCCAGTTTGCCTCGGATTTGGACGCCTCAACCCAGAAACTTCTGGCTCGTGGCGAACGCCTTACCGAACTGCTCAAACAGCCGCAATACACCCCCTTCCCCGTGGAAGAACAGGTGATGGTTATCTTTGCAGGCGTAAACGGCTATCTCGACGGCATCGCGGTGGGCGACATCGCCCGTTTTGAACAGACCTTACTTGACGACATCCGTGACAAGGGGGCAAGTCTTCTCAAGACTATCCGCGATGAAGGCACCCTCTCCGAGGATACGGAAACCCGGCTTAAGGGCTTCCTCGATGATTTTGTGAAGAACTTTATCTAAGCCCGGCCGCCAAGACCGAAGGTAATTACAAACATATAGAGCGACGGCATGCCCAGCCTCAAAGAACTGAGAACCCGCATCACCAGCGTTAAGTCGACGCAAAAGATCACCTCGGCTATGAAAATGGTAGCCGCAGCCAAGCTGCGGCGCGCCCAGGAACAGGCCGAGGCTTCCAGGCCGTACGCCGAGCGCATGGAGCGTATGCTAGGATCTCTGGCCGCCAGTCTCAAAGACCATGGAGATGCGCCGCCTCTGCTTGTAGGCAGCGGCAGTGACAAGACCCATCTTGTGGTGGTGGCGTCTTCCGACCGTGGCCTGTGCGGAGGTTTCAATGTCAATATCGTGCGCAACGCCCGCCAGTTCATCATTCAGCTTACAGCCGATGGAAAAAAGGTGAAGGTGCTCTGCGTAGGCCGTAAAGGAAACGACCAGTTAAAACGGGAGTACGGGAGCCATATCGTCGATACTATCACCGACGTAGACAAACCGAAGCTGGAATTCATCCAAGCCGACACTATCGGCCACCACATCATAGCCATGTTTGCCGAAGGAGAATTCGACGTTTGTACCCTTATTTTCGCCAAGTTCAAATCGGCCATCACCCAAGAAGTCACACGTATGCAGCTTGTGCCCTTCGCCATTCCCGAGACAGGGAAAGAGGTTGAGAAAGAAGGTGGCATTCCCGCCATTTATGAATTCGAGCCCGAGGAGGAGGAAATCCTCGCCGAACTTCTACCGCGTAACCTTTCAGTCCAGATCTACCGCGCTATGCTTGAAAACGCCGCCAGCGAACAGGGAGCACGCATGACAGCTATGGACAATGCCACCAGAAACGCTAGTGACATGATTGACGACCTGACTGTTTTCTATAACCGCACTCGCCAGGCTGTCATCACCAAGGAATTGATTGAAATTATTTCCGGTGCCGAGGCGCTATAATCACCCACGGCCCGATACAGGCCCCACAGAGAGGAGCTCTCACAATGAGCGATAAGAAGGTCGGTTCCATCACCCAGATAATGGGCGCCGTTGTTGACGTACGGTTCTCGGACGAACTGCCCTCCATCCTCAATGCCCTACATGTAGAACAGGAAGGCAAGCGCATCGTTCTTGAGGTCGCCCAGCATCTTGGCGAGGCCACGGTGCGTACCGTGGCCATGGACACCACCGACGGCATGGTGCGTGGCCAGGAAGTCGTTGATACCGGCGAGCCCATCACGGTGCCCGTAGGACCGGAAACCCTTGGTCACATCATCAATGTGGTGGGTGATTCGGTGGACGAGCGCGGTGAGGTTAAAACTAAGAAACGTTCGCCCATCCACAAAGAAGCTCCAGAATTCGTTGACCAATCCACCGAAACCGAGATTCTTGTCACCGGCATCAAGGTCATCGACCTTCTAGAACCCTACGCCAAGGGCGGCAAGATCGGTCTTTTCGGCGGTGCCGGCGTGGGCAAAACCGTCATCATCATGGAACTCATTAACAATATTGCTAAGGGCCATGGCGGCTATTCTGTTTTCGCCGGCGTGGGCGAGCGCACCCGCGAGGGCAACGACCTCTATCACGAGATGATCGAGTCGGGAGTTATCGACCTCGAGGGCAGCAACTCCAAAGCAGCGCTAGTCTTTGGCCAGATGAACGAACCTCCCGGCGCTCGTGCCCGCGTTGGGCTAACTGGGTTAACCCTGGCCGAATACTTCCGCGAAGAAGAAGGCCAGGATGTGCTGTTTTTCGTGGACAACATCTTTCGCTTCACCCAAGCGGGCTCGGAGGTTTCCGCACTGTTGGGGCGCATGCCCTCAGCGGTGGGGTATCAGCCAACGCTCGCCACCGATATGGGCGCACTGCAGGAGCGCATTACCTCCACCAAGAAAGGTTCCATCACCAGCGTCCAGGCCATTTACGTACCCGCCGATGACCTCACCGACCCGGCGCCGGCCACTTCTTTTGCCCATCTCGATGCTACCACCGTGCTATCACGCCAGATTGCAGAATTGGGCATTTATCCCGCCGTGGATCCGCTAGATTCTACCTCGCGCGTGCTCGACCCCCGCATCGTCGGCGAGGAACACTATTCGGTGGCACGACGGACGCAGGAAGTTTTGCAGACCTATAAGTCGCTGCAAGATATCATTGCAATTCTCGGCATGGACGAGCTTTCAGAAGAAGACAAGCTGACCGTGACCCGCGCCCGAAAGATCCAGCGCTTCCTGTCTCAACCCTTTCATGTGGCCGAAGTCTTCACAGGTACGTCCGGTACATTCGTCAACCTCGAAGATACCATCAAAGGCTTCAAGGGATTAGTGGAAGGTGAATATGACGATTATCCTGAGGCTGCCTTCTACATGGTAGGCAGCATAGAAGAAGCTGTAGAAAAGGCTAAGAAGATGGCAGCTGAGGCCGCGTAAGGGATATCTCTCGATGAGAGAAAAAGTAGCATTCGAACTTATTTCCCCGGAAAAGCTTCTCATTTCCGGCGATGGGGACATGGTGCTTGTGCCCGGTGCAGAAGGTGATTTCGGTGTCCTGCCTGACCATTCGCTACTAATTTCCGGCGTCCGTCCCGGCGTCCTGGAGATTCACAACGACGGCAAGGTAGATGAGCGTATCTTCGTCAGCGGCGGTGTCGCCGAGGTGACCCCGGAGCGTTGCATCGTCCTCGCCGAACAGGCGGTGCCGGTGGACGAGCTGGACACCAAAGAAATCGAAGCCCGCATCAGTGACCTGCGCGATGACGTAGACGCCAGCGCCAGCGATGACGACCGCAAGACAGCGGAGAGGGCACTGATGGTGACCGAAGCCATGCGCGACGCCACCACCGCCGCACCAGCCCACTAAGGCGCGTGAGGGCCAAGACGGGCTTTTTCATCCACCGAAGCGCGAAATTACCTCAACAAAGAGGAAACCTTGCCGTCAGAAGGCATCAACGCACCAAATGCCCAAATTCGGCCACCAAGTCCTGGTAAAGTCTGCGTTTGAAGGGAACGATGAGCTCCGGTAGACGGTTTCGTTCCTCCCATTTCCAATCGAGAAACTCTGGGGTTTGAGTGGCGATATTGATATCAGAATCCTCCCCCACAAAACGCATGGCGAACCATTTCTGGCGCTGGCCCCGATAGCGGCCATCCCAAATATTCTGTACCAACCAGTGAGGAAATTCATAGGTCAGCCAGTCCTGGCTTTCAGCTATGATCTCTGCTTCTGCGGTACCTATTTCCTCCTTCAGCTCACGCAGGATGGCCTCCCGCGGGGTCTCGCCGGAGTCAATTCCTCCCTGCGGCATTTGCCAGGCCTCCGAAGGTATATCGATACGACGTGCCACGAAGACACGGCCTAGAGTGTTGAAAAGCATGGCCCCAACGCCGTTACGGTACGGAAGACCAGATATGTCAACACCATCCTCCTTTTTCCCACTTTCTCTCATAGCTCGTCTTCTTCCCGCTCGACGGAGCCTCGCAAAAAGACGCGATCAATGGACCTGTCGCTAACGGCCCACGGCAGACCCACTCCTCCGGCCACGCAGATAAAAGGATCAGTTGGCGATCTGATCTTCATACAGCGCAATGCCGTGCAGAAGATCGAGCGCCCGTGCTAATTGATAATCTTTAAGGAACGATTCCGCCTCCCCATCCGCGGATGCATCGACCGTCGACTCTACCTCATTTTCTGTGGGTTTTGCATTTTCATTCTCCAACGCTCCACGCAGATTCTCTTCACGACGGTGCTGGCCGCCGTCAATAGCCTCGAAGCGAGCCTGCTCTACAACAATACTGGGCTCGATTCCCTTGGCCT
>JASLYJ010000036.1 GCA_030739855.1 Alphaproteobacteria bacterium
CCCACCACCAACCGCGCGGCAGGCATCGACGATCCCGAATCGCGGCTTCAGGTGGAAACCCTGACGCAGAATTGCGAGGAATTCGGTATTCCCTATTTCGCTATGGACGACCTGCGGCAAGGGATCGTCCATATCATCGGGCCGGAACAGGGTTTTACTCAACCCGGGATGACCATCGTCTGTGGGGATTCCCATACCTCTACTCACGGCGCCTTCGGGGCGCTGGCCTTCGGTATCGGCACCTCTGAAGTGGAACACGTTCTGGCCACCCAAACCCTGCCTCAGGCTCCAGCAAAAAATATGCGCATCACCGTGGAGGGCAGCCTTGGTATCGGCGTGACTGCCAAGGATGTGATTTTGGCTATTATTGGCAAGATCGGCACCGCCGGCGGTACCGGTTATGTGATCGAATATGCCGGGACCGCTATCGAGGGAATGTCCATGGAGGAACGCATGACCGTGTGCAACATGTCCATCGAGGCCGGTGCCCGGGCGGGGCTGATTGCGCCAGACGAGACCACATTCAAGTACCTCTCAGGCCGTCCCCTAGCACCCAAGGGCACCACGGAAAAACAGGCCGTATCCTACTGGCGGACCCTGCCTTCTGACAGGGGTGCGCATTATCACCGCGAGGAAAGACTGGATGCCGCCACGATCGCGCCACAGGTATCCTGGGGCACTAGTCCCGAACAAGTGATCCCCATTACCGGAAACGTGCCCATTCCTGAGGAGGAATCCAACCCAGCACACCGCGCGGCTATAGAACGCGCGCTGGACTACATGGGACTTGAGCCCGGCACCAAGCTTACCAACGTGGCTATTGACCACGTCTTTATCGGCTCCTGCACCAATGGACGCATCGAAGACCTGCGCGCGGCAGCGGCTCTGGCCAAGGGCCGTAAGGTAGCCGAGGGCGTCACCGCCATGGTGGTCCCGGGCTCTGGCCTAGTGAAGGAACAGGCGGAGGAGGAAGGCCTCGACCGGGTGTTCCTGGAGGCCGGGTTCCAGTGGCGCGAGCCGGGCTGCTCCATGTGTCTCGCCATGAACCACGACAAGCTGAAGCCTAAGGAGCGCTGTGCCTCCACATCGAATCGCAATTTTGAGGGCCGTCAGGGCCGTGGTGGACGCACCCATCTAGTGAGCCCGCAGATGGCTGTGGCAGCTGCCATTGCCGGACATCTCACAGACGCACAGGAAATGGAATAGCCATCATGGAGAAATTTATCATCCTCACCGGCGTCGCCGCCCCCCTGCCCATGGAAAACGTCAACACTGACATGATTATCCCCAAGCAGTTTCTCAAGACCATCAAACGCACGGGGCTGAGAGAGGGGCTGTTTTACGAGCACCGCTTCAACGATCAAGGCAAGGAAATCGAGGATTTCGTGCTTAATCGCTCGCCTTACCACAAAGCTAAAATTCTCATCACGGAAGGAAATTTCGGCTGTGGCTCGTCGCGCGAGCACGCCCCCTGGGCCCTGCTGGACTTTGGAATCCGCTGCATTATTGCACTATCATTCGCCGACATTTTTCGTAACAACTGTTTCCAGAACGGTATTTTGCCCATCACTCTGCCCCAAGAAGACATCGATAGGCTGATGGATGGTGTGGAGCGCGGGACCAACGCCGTGCTTACCGTAGACTTGGAGGCCCAGACCATCACGGGACCGGATGACAGTAGTATTTCTTTCGACATAGACCCCTTCCACAAGCAATGCTTGTTGGAAGGCCATGACAACATCGCCCTGACCATGAAGAAAAAGGACAAAATCGCCGATTTCGAGGCGCAGCAGAAACAGGAACAACCCTGGCAGTGGATCGGACAAGCGTAAGGAGACGGCGGGAAATGAACGATGTTAAGACTATTCTCATGCTCGATGGCGATGGCATTGGTCCGGAGGTGATGCGCGAGACACGTCGCGTCATCGACTGGTTCAGCGCCAACGGCGGCACCCGGTACGAACTCACTAACGGACTTGTGGGTGGGGCTTCCTACGACGCCCATGGCCAGCCGCTGACTGACGATACCCTAAAACTAGCGTCGGAAGCCGACGCGGTGTTGCTGGGTGCAGTAGGCGGCCCACAATGGGAAGACCTGAACTTCGACAAGAAGCCTGAGCGCGGCCTTCTAGGCCTGCGCAAGGAGCTTGGTCTGTTCGCCAACCTGCGGCCTGCAGTGGTGTTTGAAGCGCTGGCCGAAGCCTCCACCCTGAAGACCGATATTGTGGCCGGACTCAACATGATAATCGTGCGTGAGCTTACCGGCGGCATCTATTTCGGCGAGCCGCGCGGGGTGGAGAAGCTTCCCGATGGTAGCAGGAAGGGCGTCAACAGCCTTGTCTATACCAGTGATGAAGTGGAGCGTATCGCCCGTGTGGCTTTCGACCTAGCCAAGAAGCGGAACGGAAGACTGTGCTCAGTGGACAAAGCAAATGTGCTAGAATGCACGCTCATGTGGCGCGAGACGGTGGAACAGGTGCACGCCGACTATCCGCAGGTGGCACTCTCTCACATGTACGTAGACAATGCCGCCATGCAGCTTGTGCGTGACCCAAAACAGTTTGACGTGATTGTCACTACTAATATGTTCGGCGATATCCTTTCCGACTGTGCCGCCATGCTCACAGGGTCGCTGGGAATGCTCCCTTCAGCCTCTCTCGGAGAGAAGTGTGCGGACGGACGCATCCCTAGCATGTACGAACCGGTTCACGGTAGTGCCCCGGACATCGCGGGTAAAAACCTGGCTAACCCTCTGGCCGCCATTTTGAGTTTCGCCATGATGCTACGTTATTCCTTCGATGACACCACTTCCGCCGACACCCTAGAAGACGCAGTAAAGAGGCTCCTAGTAAGTGGTGCACGCACCGCCGACATCATGGAGGCGGGCGGGCGGCAGGTTTCCACCTCCGAAATGGGTGACGCCATCCTTTTCGAGCTAGAAAATACAGCTTCGTAAAGGGTCAGCAGGCTTGAAATACCCGGTGTCCGGGCGTAAGTCATAGGCCGCGCATACAAAAATAAGAGAACAAGATGTGCTACAAAGTCGCCGTGGTGGGTGCCACTGGAAACGTGGGCCGTGAAATGCTGCAGACCCTTGCCGAACGGGCATTCCCCATCGACGAGGTGGTGGCGCTTGCCTCCAGCCGTTCGGCCGGGCGTGAGGTTTCCTTCGGCAAGGACAAGATGCTGAAAGTGGAAGCCCTGGACAATTTCGACTTTTCCGACACCCAGATTGTGTTGTCATCGCCAGGGGCCAAAACGGCAGCAGCCTTCGCGCCGCGTGCCACAAAAGCCGGCGCCGTAGTCATCGACAACAGTTCGTATTTCCGCATGGACGAGGACGTGCCGCTAGTAGTGCCTGAGGTCAATCCAGAAGCCATCGCCGGCTATACGGCGCGCCATATCATCGCTAACCCTAATTGCTCCACCATTCAAATGGTAGTGGCGCTAAAACCCCTGCACGACCTAGCACCAATTAGGCGCGTGGTAGTAGCTACCTACCAATCCACCTCAGGTGCAGGACGCGAAGCCATGGACGAACTATTCAACCAGACCCGCGCCATTTACATGAACAGTCCTGTGGAAAAGGCCTTCTTCACCAAGCAAATCGCCTTTAACGTGATCCCCCATATCGACATCTTCATGGAGAACGGCGACACCAAGGAGGAATGGAAAATGGTGGTGGAGACCAAGAAAATCATGGGCCCTAGAATCGAGATCTCGGCCACATGCGTACGGGTACCAGTATTTATCGGTCATGGCGAGGCAGTACACGTGGAGTTCGAAAAGCCGCTCCCCGAGGACGAGGCACGCGAGGCCCTGAAGGCGGCACCGGGAATCTCGGTGGTAGACCACCGCACCGATGAAGGCTATGTGACGCCGGAGGAATGCGCTGGAGAGGACCCAATCTATGTAAGCCGTATCCGCACTGATGCCAGCGTGGAACACGGGCTAGCCATGTGGGTGGTGACCGACAATTTGCGTAAGGGAGCAGCCCTCAACGCCGTGCAGATCGCCGAAGTTCTAGCGGCCGAGTATCTATGACGAGTATCTATGAATAGCTACTAAGAGATTTTCTGGTAAGGTAGAGGCGTCAGGTGCGCGGCTTGGAAGGGAAGGTCTGCGCTACATATCCGGAAACCCGGATACTCCTGACGCCTCTGTAGAGCCCGCGAAGGCCCTGTGGCGTGTGAAAGCAACGGGTAACCCAACCACCCATCCAGACTCTCGTGCGGCTTGTGCGCCCCAGATCTACACGCCCCGCGGTCTAAACAGGCGACGATCCCGATGCCGAATCCGCAAACCCAGCATCTAGATACTTACCCATAAAAGGAAGACCTGTCCCTAGCCTCCAGCATCACCCGCCCTGATAGACGGGTTCTCCAACGTGACCGCCGGATCCCCCACCGGGGGCGGAGACACCTGAAAGCCGAGGCGGGACCTCCCCCCTGGCGACCGAACTTCCCCATGCATCATACATAAAGGAAAACAACCGCCACGACAGCCGGGCCGCCGGTTGCCCGGAAGGCCCGATTCCGGAATATCCCCCTGTCTTGACTATAGACCGCATTACCAGGCAACAGTCGCAACACGCGAGACGTACCGAAACTTTCACGCTCCGCATAGAATAAAGACAAAATTATTTTCCAAAATCAATAATAATATAAAGTAATCATTAAATTTCTTGTGAATAAAAAGTATAGTAATACACATTTTATCCACAAGTTGTCCACAGGGTTATTATTGGAGTTTGATAATTAAGAGAAAAATTGTGATAATAAAATAAACATTAAAAGGAGATAGTTCGCCGTTACTAAGAGAGAAAAGGCCACGGCTGGCGACATGCTGGTTATTGTAAAACTGTACATCCAAGGGTAACACCAAATGCTAACATCCCGATTTAACGGTGGAAGCTGGCTGCTGCAAGCTCCCCATAATCAACGCACGGCCTTGGTGCCTGGCCATTTACAGGCCTTATTACCCTTCACCGCCCAAGGAACCACGGAAGAACTCATGGCTATGCGCTTATGACTAACAAAAACCGTCCTCTTTCACCACATCTGCAGGTCTACCAACCACAGATCACATCTGTGCTCTCCATCCTTCACCGCATTACCGGCGTAGCCCTGACCGTGGGTGCGCTGCTACTAGTATGGTGGCTAGCCGCCGCTGCAGCGGGACCTGAAACCTTTGAGATCGCGCGCGCCTTCTGGGTATCGTGGTTTGGTCAGATGTTACTGCTGGGCTTAACTTTTGCCCTGTTTTATCACCTGTGCAGCGGCATCCGGCACCTAGCCTGGGACCTAGGCTACGGTTTTGATCTAGGCACCGCCACCCTTACCGGATGGTTAGTGATAGCGGGGGCCGGCGCCCTGACGTTAGCCACGTGGCTCTACGCCTGTTCTGTTACCGGAATCCTACCATGAACGCCCCTAACAACGGTACCGGACAGAACGAAACTGCGGAGAGCGCTGTCTCTCACTGGTGGAGACAGCGGCTCACTGCTATTTTTCTGGTGCCCCTTGTTCTATGGTTCACGGCCTCTTTCGTGTCTCTCTCGAATGCCGGGATATCCATGGTGCGGGAGTGGATTGCCTCGCCTGGAACGGCCTTGTTTTTAGCCATCTTCATGGCCGTCCTGTTTCGCCATATACAGCTAGGGCTTGAGGTAGTGGTCGACGACTATGTCCACACTCGTGGATGCAACCGCTCTACAATCATGCTTATCCGCCTTGCCTGCGGTCTTGGCATCGTAGTGGCGTGGCTATCCATATTATGTATCTATTTCGACGGCCAGGCTAGGTGAGCATATCGTACGAAATCACCGATCACAGTTATGACGTGATCGTCGTCGGCGCCGGTGGAGCAGGCCTGCGCGCCACGCTAGGCATGGCCGCTGCCAAGCTCAAAACGGCCTGCATCACCAAGGTCTTTCCTACCCGCAGCCATACTGTGGCCGCCCAAGGTGGAATCAGCGCCGCTTTAGGAAATATGGGCGAGGATGACTGGCGCTGGCACATGTATGACACGATCAAAGGCTCCGACTGGCTCGGCGACCAGGATGCTATTGCCTACATGTGTCGTGGGGCGCCGCAGGCAGTGATCGAGTTAGAACATCTGGGAGTGCCTTTCTCACGCACGCCTGAGGGGAAAATTTATCAGCGTCCCTTCGGCGGCATGACTACCCATTTTGGTAAGGGTGAGGCGCGGCGCACCTGCGCCGCCGCCGACCGCACCGGCCACGCCATCCTGCATACCCTCTATCAACAGTCGTTGTGCCACGAGGCCAAATTTTTCATCGAGTTCCTTGTTCTCGACCTAATCATGGATGAGAAGGGGGTCTGTCGCGGAGTCATGGCCTGGAACTTCAATGACGGTACTATGCATCGTTTTGTAGCTCACATGGTAGTGCTAGCCACCGGTGGGGTGGGCCGCACCTATTTTTCCTGCACCTCGGCCCATACTTGTACCGGCGACGGTGGTGGCGTGGCACTACGGGCCGGCTTGCCCCTGCAGGATATGGAGTTCTCCCAGTTTCACCCCACCGGGATCTACGGCGTCGGTGTGCTCATCACTGAAGGCGCGCGTGGCGAGGGCGGGTTCCTTATTAATGCCGAGGGTGAACGTTTCATGGAACGTTATGCTCCCCACACAAAGGACCTAGCCTCACGTGACGTCATTAGCCGCTCTATCACCGTAGAAATCCGGGAAGGCCGTGGCTGCGGGCCAAAGAAGGACCATGTGCACCTTAATCTCAGTCATATCGATCCTGTAGTGTTGTATGAACGCCTACCAGGCATTCTAGAATCGGCAAAGATTTTCGCTAATGTGGATATCACCTGCGAACCCATCCCCGTTCAGCCCACTGTGCATTACAACATGGGCGGCATCCCTACCAATATTCACGGCGAGGTCTTAGCCCCCACAAAGGACGATCCTGATGCCGTGGTGCCAGGTCTAATGTCCATTGGTGAGGCGGCCTGCGTCTCCGTCCATGGCGCCAACAGACTAGGCTCCAATTCGTTGCTCGATCTCGTTGTCTTCGGCCGCGCCGCAGCTCTGCGCTGTGCTGAAATCATCGTCCCCGACGCCACCCACAAATCCCTGCCAAAAGACGCGGGGGAAGTTGCCCTGCAACGCTTGGACAAGGCCCGTTACGCCAACGGTGGTACACCTACCATGGAGCTTCGCCTTGAACTGCAGCACTGTATGCAGACCTTTGCCCCGGTCTTCCGCAGCGCTCCACTCATGACCGAGGGCCTAGCCAAGCTTAAACATATTTGGCAGCAGTACAGCGATCTTGCTGTCTCCGACCGTTCGCTAATCTGGAACAGCGATCTGGTGGAGGCCCTAGAATTCGACAACCTGCTCAGACAGGCCGTTATCAGCCTCACCTGCGCATTCAACCGCACCGAAAGCCGCGGCGCCCACGCCCGTGAGGATTTCCCCGAGCGTGACGACGACAATTGGATGAAACATTCCCTTGCCTGGCTCGACGACAAGGGCAGAGTCAGCACAGGATTCCGCCAGGTCTGTCTTGATCCCAAAATGGAGGGCGTAGAGAGCATTCCTCCCGAGCCCAGAGTCTACTAGGATCGGAGACGTAAAATACCGATTTGCGAAAAAACCGCCGTGGAAACAGATGCCGTAGAGGACACCGCCCCATGGTAGAATTCACGCTACCGCCTAACTCTAGAATCGTGAAGGGTCACTCCCACTACGCACCACGCGCGGCCACCAATACCAAGACTTTCTGCATCTATCGCTGGAACCCAGACGACAGCGACAGCCCGCGCCTGGACAGCTATGAGATAGACCTCAACGCTTGTGGTCCCATGGTTCTGCACGCCCTGATCAAGATCAAAAGCGAGGTGGACAGTACACTTACCATCCGCCGTTCCTGCCGCGAGGGTATTTGCGGCTCCTGCGCCATGAACATCGACGGCACCAATACTCTGGCCTGTCTCAAGCCTATTTCAGAGGTAAAGGGTAAAATAAAGATCTACCCTTTACCCCATATGCCGGTAGTTAAGGACCTGGTGCCGAACCTGAGCGAAATCTACCGCCAATACGCCTCAATCACCCCTTGGCTACGGGCTGGCGCCCCTCCAGATGCAGACTGCGAACGGTTACAATCGCCTGAGAAACGCGCGGCATTGGACGGATTATATGAGTGCGTGCTGTGCGCCGCTTGTTCCACCGCCTGTCCAAGCTATTGGTGGAACGGCGATAGGTTTTTAGGGCCGGCCATCTTGTTGCAAGCCTATCGCTGGCTTGCCGATAGCCGTGACGAAGCCCGCGAAGAACGGCTTAATCAGCTTGATGATACCTTTAAGCTTTACCGCTGCCACACCATTATGAACTGCACCAAGACCTGCCCCAAGAATCTCAACCCCGCCCGCGCCATCGCTGAGATCAAAAAATTACTACTCGAACGCGTCTGACTCCGACGACGGCTAGGGGAAGTCTAGATTACTCCAGTTCCACTGCGATCCTCTGCTCTTAGATGGCAGCACCTATCTCCTAGAGGAGAAAGGAAGTATCAACAAAACGTACTTTGTGTGTTAAAACCCTTGTCGCCGGCGTTGGCTTGCTTAGATAATACGAGGTCAAGACCACGTTGAACGCGAGGCGGAATGAGGGTCCTCCCTCTCCTAAAGAAGAAAATGATGATTGAAACCGTCATCGCCCCAGGTCCTCAAGCACTTGGGCCTGACGACATTGATCCCACTCTGGATTTGGAGCGGGAAATAGGGCGGCTGTGCCGCGAAAACAACGCCATCATCCTAGCCCATTACTACCAGGACGGGGAAATCCAGGAACTGGCCGATTTTGTCGGTGATTCGCTAGACCTGTCGCGCCGCTCCGCAGCCACTCAGGCCGATGTCATC
>JASLYJ010000037.1 GCA_030739855.1 Alphaproteobacteria bacterium
AGAACGGGGCTTTTTGCACCCGCGAAAACTCTCCAAAAACCGCGGTATTTCCACTATAAAGACTAGCTTTGAGGCATCACCACTGAGGGGTGATTGGGGCCTTTAGAGGATCGCCGGCGACGCCTTAAAAACAGGCTTCAACCAGCGGCAGTGTCGGGTGGCAGTTCCTCTATCTTTGAGGCCTCCTTCTGGGACTCTGCGACAGCTTCGCTGGAGGCTTCAAGAGCGGCCTCCTCTGCTTCCTGCTGTTTTCGGCGTTCTTCCTCGATAATCTGGTCACGTTGCACCGCAGTCCGCCGGAGTTGTTTCATGATCGAGCCGGTGCCGGCGGGAATCAGACGGCCAACAATGACGTTTTCCTTTAGGCCCCCGAGATTATCCACCTTGCCCGACACTGCGGCCTCAGTCAGCACGCGTGTAGTCTCTTGGAAGGAGGCCGCGGAAATGAATGACGGAGTCAGTAGAGACGCCTTGGTGATCCCCAGCAGCACCGGCTTAGCAGTGGCGGGCTTCAGTTTTTCTCCGGCGGCCCGAGCATTGATGGCCTCGTATTCTTCGCGGTCCACCTGTTCGCCCACTAGGAAGGTAGTTTCACCTGGATCGATGACTTCAACCTTTTGCATCATCTGACGCACGATTACCTCGATGTGCTTGTCGTTGATCTTCACACCCTGGAGACGGTAAACGTCTTGAATCTCGTTGATAAGATAGGAGGCCAGCGCCTCGACCCCGAGTACGTTGAGAATGTCGTGAGGAACGGGATTACCGTCCATGAGGGGATCACCCACCTCCACGTAATCGCCTTCCTGAACACTGAGATGCTTGCCCTTGGGCAGCATATATTCCACCGGCTCCTTGCCTCCCTCAGTGGGAACCACGGCAATTCGGCGCTTCATTTTGTAGTCCTTGCCGAATTCCACGCGGCCCGCAATCTCGGTGATGATGGCGAAGTCTTTGGGCTTGCGCGCCTCGAAGAGTTCCGCCACACGCGGCAGACCACCTGTGATATCACGGGTTTTTGTGGATTCGCGCGGAACACGCGCTAGGACGTCTCCAGCCTTCACATACTCACCGTCCTCGACACTGAGGATGGCGTCGGCGGTAAGGAAGTAGCGGGCCTCAAACTCATTATCGAGGGTCACCACCCTGCCCTTCTTGTCGCGTAAAGTGATGCGGGGTTTCAAATCAACACCACGAGGCTGCTGTTTCCAGTCGAGGACCACTTTGTTGGAAATGCCTGTGGTTTCGTCTAGGACCTCACGCATGGAAATGTCTTCTACCAAGTCCATGAAATTTACATTACCTGCTTTTTCGGTGATGATGGGTAGGGTATAGGGATCCCATTCTACAATGGTGGCACCCTTCTTCACCTGAGCGCCGTCCTTAACCAGAAGCTTGGCGCCGTAGGGAAGCCGGTGGTGGGCGCGTTCCTTGTTGCCGACCACCAAGACCAGCTGGACATTACGACCCATGACCACCTGTAGACCTTTGCTGTCTTTCACCAAGTTCTTATTTTTCAACACCGCCTTGGCATCGAAGCTAGCTTCTATGCTGGACCGTTCCGAACCGCGCTGTACCGCGCCGCCGATATGGAAGGTACGCATGGTAAGCTGGGTACCCGGTTCGCCGATGGACTGGGCAGCAATCACACCCACCGCCTCACCCACATTAACCGGCGTGCCACGGGCCAGATCGCGGCCGTAACAGCTGGCGCAAACGCCGCCCCGAGAATTACATGTCAGGACCGAACGGATCTTCATTTCCTCGATCCCCGATTCCTTGATATGCCCGAGAACCGGCTCCTCGATCAACTCGCCGGACTTTACGTAGACCTCGTCGGTGGCGGGGTCGACAACGTCGTCCACGGCGGTGCGACCCAGGATGCGTTCTTCCAGCGTTTCGATTACATCGCTTCCTTCTATTACTGCACGTACGGTGAGGCCTTCCTTACAGCCGCAGTCCTCCTCGACGATGATACAGTCCTGAGCCACGTCCACGAGACGGCGAGTAAGATAGCCAGAATTCGCAGTTTTCAAGGCTGTATCGGCAAGGCCTTTACGCGCGCCATGGGTGGAGTTGAAGTATTCAAGAACAGTCAAGCCTTCCTTGAAGTTGGAGATGATCGGGGTCTCGATGATCTCACCAGAGGGCTTGGCCATGAGACCGCGCATGCCGGCGAGCTGCTTAATCTGTGTCGTTGAACCACGGGCGCCGGAATCGGCCATCATGTAGACCGAGTTCACCTCGCGATTCTTTTGGCCTTTTCCCTGCGGTGTCATGACCTGCATCATTTGTTCAGCCACCCTGTCTGTGCACTGGGACCAAGCATCCACCACTTTGTTGTATTTCTCTCCTTTGGTGATAAGGCCGTCGAGATATTGTTGTTCGTAGCCGCGCACCAACTCCTTGGTCTCAGACACCAACTCTTCCTTGGAATCAGGAATCATGAGATCGTCTTTACCGAAGGAAATGCCTGCTTTACAGGCGTAGTGAAAGCCCAAGACCATGAGGTGATCAGCAAAGATAACTGTCTCTTTCTGTCCACAATGGCGGTAAACGATGTCAATGGCATTGCTGATTTCTTTCTTGGTCATCAGCGAGTTAACGATGTCAAAACCGAATTTTGGATGGCGTGGAAGAAGTTCTGAAATTAGCATGCGTCCGGGAGTGGTCTCCACCCGCGTAACTATCGGAGCGCCCTTCTCATCCACAGTCCTGTAGCGGCAAGTTATTTTGCTGTGCGGCGTCACCGCGCCGGTTTCAAGGGCATGCTGAATTTCGCCAATATCGGTGAAGGCCATGCCTTCACCGGGGGCACCGTGGCGTTCCAGAGTGAGGTAGTAGAGACCGAGCACAATGTCCTGGGAGGGCACGATAATAGGCTTGCCGTTGGATGGGCTGAGAATGTTGTTAGTGGACATCATCAGCACCCGGGCCTCAAGTTGAGCCTCTAGGGACAGGGGAACATGAACCGCCATCTGATCACCGTCGAAGTCGGCGTTAAAGGCGGCACAGACCAAGGGATGGAGCTGGATCGCCTTGCCTTCGATAAGCACTGGCTCGAAAGCCTGAATACCCAGACGGTGCAGGGTCGGCGCACGGTTCAGTAGAACAGGATGCTCACGGATGACCTGTTCAAGAATATCCCAAACCTCGGGACGTTCCTTTTCCACCATGCGCTTGGCAGCCTTAATAGTGGTAGCCATGCCATAGCGTTCAAGGCGCGAATAGATGAAGGGCTTGAAGAGTTCCAGTGCCATCTTCTTCGGCAAGCCACACTGGTGCAGCAGCAGTTCTGGACCTACTACAATCACTGAACGTCCAGAATAGTCCACACGCTTGCCAAGAAGATTCTGGCGGAAACGCCCCTGTTTTCCTTTGAGCATGTCGGAAAGGGATTTCAGCGGGCGTTTGTTAGCGCCGGTGATAACGCGACCGCGCCGCCCGTTGTCAAATAACGCGTCGACGGATTCCTGCAGCATGCGCTTTTCATTACGTACGATAATGTCAGGCGCGCGTAGTTCCACCAGACGTTTCAAGCGGTTGTTACGGTTGATGACGCGGCGATAGAGATCATTGAGGTCAGAAGTGGCAAAACGGCCACCATCAAGTGGCACCAGAGGCCGTAATTCGGGTGGAATTACGGGGACAACCTCAAGGATCATCCATTCCGGACGAGCATTGGATGCATGAAAGGCGTCCACCAGCTTTAGTCGTTTTACCAGTTTCTTACGGCGTGCCTCGGAGCCAGTCTCGGACAGTTCCTCGCGGATGTTTTCATGCTCCTCTTTTAGGTCGATAGCGCTAAGCATATGGCGGATAGCCTCGGCGCCAATCATAGCGGTGAAGCTTTCGTCGCCGAATGTCTCCATCACGTCTTGATACTGTCCTTCGTTGAGGAGATCGCGGAAATTGAGTTCCGTGAGTCCAGGTTCTACTACCACGTAGTTCTCAAAATAGAGGACGCGCTCGAGGTCGCGTAGGGTCATGTCGAGCAGCAGGCCGATGCGGCTGGGAAGTGATTTCAGGAACCAGATATGGGCCACCGGCGAGGCTAGTTCGATATGGCCCATGCGCTCGCGGCGCACATTCTGGAGGGTCACTTCGACACCGCATTTTTCGCAGGTAATGCCTTTGTATTTCATGCGCTTGTATTTTCCACACAAGCATTCATAGTCCTTTACGGGACCAAAAATACGTGCACAGAACAAGCCGTTGCGCTCCGGCTTGAAGGTGCGATAGTTGATGGTCTCTGGTTTTTTGATCTCACCGAAAGACCAAGAACGAATCCGTTCCGGGCTGGCGATAGAAATCCGGATCTGATCAAAGCTGGCCGGACCGGTATGTCCCAGAAACCTCATCAATTCGCTCATGCGTCCTCTCCTTTTCTTAGTCCGCTCTGCACATCCAACACAGGGATGCTTTTTTACTAAGCGCGGGGGCGGATATGCCGCGTCTCATTTTCAACAACGCGGTCTCTTAACTCCACGTTTAGGCCAAGTGAGCGAAGCTCCATAACCAAGACATTGAAGGATTCGGGGATTCCCGCCTCGAAATCGTCATTGCCCCTGACGATGGTTTCATAGGCCTTGGTGCGACCCGAAACATCGTCCGACTTTACCGTCAGCATTTCCTGCAGGGTGTAAGCGGCACCATAGGCTTCCAGCGCCCATACCTCCATTTCGCCAAACCGCTGCCCACCGAACTGTGCTTTACCACCCAGCGGCTGTTGGGTAACAAGGCTGTAGGGGCCAATGGAACGTGCATGGATCTTGTCATCAACGAGATGGTGCAGTTTCAGCATATAGATGTAGCCCACGGTAACCGAACGGTGGAACGCTTCGCCGGTCTGGCCGTCAATCAACGTGACCTGGCCGGAGCTGTCGAGACTAGCCATGTCGAGCATTTTGATGATGTCGGTTTCGTGAGCACCGTCGAACACCGGTGAGGCGAAAGGAACACCATTAGTCAGATTGCTTGCGAGTTCTACCACTTCTACATCTTCCATACCGGATATGTTTTTCTTATAGGTGCTACTGTCATAGACGTCCTTTAATGACTTCTTTAGGGATTCGGGCGTGTTCTGGCCGCGCTCAACCTCATCTAGCACCTCCTTGATCCGACGCCCGAGACCGGCGGACGCCCAGCCAAGGTGAGTCTCGAGAATCTGCCCCACGTTCATACGCGACGGCACGCCCAAAGGGTTAAGCACAATGTCCACCGGAGTTCCGTCTTCGAGATAGGGCATGTCTTCTATGGGAACGATTTTTGAGATCACGCCTTTATTACCGTGGCGTCCGGCCATTTTATCGCCGGGCTGAATCTTGCGCTTCATCGCCACGAACACCTTGACCATCTTCATCACGCCAGGAGGCAAATCATCGCCAGCCTGGACCTTTTCCACTTTGTTCTCAAAATGCCTTTCGAGAAAATCTAGGCTCTCGTCAAACTGTTTGCGCAGCTCCTCAACCGCCCCCATGATCTTGTCGTCCTTGACATCGATCTTGCGCCACTGGCTGGGCGCGATATCAGCGAAGAGTTTCTCAGTTATCCGCACACCAGACTTCACGCCCTTGGGCCCACTGGCTACCGTCTGACCATCGATCAGTTCCTTCAAGCGGTTACGAAAACTACGCTTGAGAATGCCTTTCTCGTCGTCGCGGTCCTTGGCGAGACGTTCAATCTCTGCCCGTTCGATAGCGAGCGAGCGCTCATCTTTTTCCACGCCACGACGTGAGAAGACTCGCACTTCCACCACCGTGCCCGCGACGCCAGGAGGTAGTTTCAGAGAGGTATCGCGGACATCAGAAGCTTTGTCTCCAAAAATGGCGCGCAGCAGTTTTTCCTCCGGTGTCATAGGTGATTCGCCCTTGGGGGTCACCTTGCCTACGAGGATATCGCCGGGATGCACCTCGGCGCCGATATAGACGATTCCCGCTTCATCGAGGCTGCGCATGGCTTCCTCGCCCACATTGGGAATATCGCGGGTGATTTCCTCCTGACCCAACTTGGTATCGCGGGCCATAACCTCAAATTCTTCAATGTGGATCGAGGTAAAGACATCGTCACGGACGTTGCGTTCGGAGATGAGGATGGAATCCTCGAAGTTGTAGCCGTTCCAAGGCACGAAGGCCACCAGCACGTTGCGCCCTAGCGACAGTTCACCGAGATTGGTAGATGGACCGTCGGCGATCACATCGCCAGCCCTGATCACGTCTCCTTTGCGCACCAGAGAACGCTGGGTGATACTGGTGTTCTGGTTGGAACGCTGGAACTTGCTCAGGGTGTAGATGTCCACGCCAGACTGGGAATGGGAGGTCTCTTTTTCGGTAACGCGG
Source organism: Alphaproteobacteria bacterium (assembly GCA_030739855.1). GTDB lineage: Bacteria > Pseudomonadota > Alphaproteobacteria > UBA11136 > UBA11136 > UBA11136. Next base: position 6,339 of record JASLYJ010000037.1, read on the forward strand.
ATAACGATGCGGTTGGCATCCACTTGGTCTACCACACCAGAGCGCTCGGCAGTGATGGTGACGCCAGAATCCCTAGCCACCACGTCTTCCATACCAGTTCCCACCAGTGGGGATTCGCTGCTCAGCAGCGGTACCGCCTGGCGCATCATGTTGGAACCCATTAGCGCCCGGTTGGCGTCGTCGTTCTCGAGGAAGGGGATAAGCGAGGCAGCCACTGACACAAGCTGTTTGGGCGAAACATCCATGTAGTCGATGTCGCCAGGGCTGGCCATGACAAAATCGTTCTTGGAACGGCAGCTAATGAGGTCGGAGACAAAATGACCCTTAGCGTCAAGCTCAGCATTGGCCTGGGCCAGGGTGTAGCGGCTTTCATCCGCCGCCGAGAGGTAATGGACTTCATCGGTAACCTTGCCTTTTGCCACCTTGCGGTAGGGGGTCTCGATAAACCCGTACTGGTTGACCTGGGCGTAGGTAGCCAGGGAGTTTATAAGTCCGATGTTGGGTCCTTCGGGGGTCTCAATGGGACAGATGCGGCCGTAATGTGTGGGATGTACGTCGCGCACCTCGAACCCGGCACGCTCGCGCGTCAATCCGCCCGGACCCAGCGCTGAGAGGCGGCGCTTGTGGGTGATTTCGGAGAGTGGATTAGTCTGGTCCATAAACTGCGAGAGCTGGGACGAACCGAAAAACTCACGCACGGCGCCCGCTGCAGGCTTGGCGTTTATGAGGTCGTGGGGCACTACGGTGTCGATATCCACCGAGCTCATGCGCTCGCGAATAGCCCGCTCCATGCGTAGCAAGCCGATGCGGTAAGAGTTTTCCATAAGTTCTCCCACCGAGCGTACCCGGCGGTTGCCGAGATGGTCGATATCATCGATCTCGCCGCGTCCGTTCTTAAGGTCTACGAGGATGCGAACAATCTCAAGGATGTCCTCCTTGCGCAGAACACGGATTGTATCCTCACATTCTAGCCCTAGCCGGGAATTCATCTTGACCCGGCCCACGGCAGAAAGGTCGTAGCGCTCGGAATTGAAAAATAGGCTGCTAAACAGCAATTCGGCGGTTTCCAGAGTCGGAGGTTCGCCCGGGCGCATGACCCGATAAATGTCAATGAGCGCATCCTCGCGGTGGAAGTTCTTGTCCGCCGCCAGGGTGTTCCGGATATAGGGCCCCACCCGCACGTGATCGATGTTCAACGTGTTGATCTTAGTAATGCCAAGATCTTCAATAAGGATGAGGGATTCTTGTGTGATCTCATCACCGGCCTCCACGTAAATTTCACCGGTTTTCTCATTAATTAGATCGTTGGCGAAGTAATGTCCCACCAGATCTTCGCTAGGAATCAGCAGTTCCTTCAGCCCGGCCTCTGAGAGTTTGCGCGTCAGGCGCGGCGTCACCTTAGTTCCGGCCTCTATCGCCGTCTTTCTGGTCTTGGCATTGAGCAGGTCGGTGGGCACCTTCACGCCGTGTAGCTGTTCGGGCTTGAAAGGGGTTTTCCACTCCTGCTTATTCTTGACACGGGCATAGGACACCGTGTCGTAGTAGTAATCAAGAATCTCCTCCCTAGACATACCGAAGGCTCCCGTGGAAGGCATTTCCCTACTTTTGCGCGGGGCTTGGGTGTCGTCACTGTCAAGTGCCATCAGCAGTGTGGTCACGGGGAGCTTGCGGCGGCGGTCGATTCGCACATAGACCAGATCCTTGGCATCGAATTCAAAATCAAGCCAAGAGCCGCGGTAAGGGATGACGCGAGAGGTGAATAGGAACTTACCCGAGGCATGAGTCTTGCCCTTGTCATGATCAAAAAACACACCGGGGCTTCGGTGCATCTGGGACACAATCACCCGCGAGGTGCCATTGATGATGAAAGTGCCGCGGTCTGTCATGAGTGGCATATCGCCCATGTAAACGTCTTGTTGCTTGATGTCGCGGATGGATCGCGAACCAGTTTCCTCATCCACGTCCCAAACCGCGAGGTTCAGAGTCACCTTAAGAAGGGCGGCGTAGGTAGCACCACGCTGCTGGCATTCCTCCACGTCGTATTT
>JASLYJ010000038.1 GCA_030739855.1 Alphaproteobacteria bacterium
TCCCGTAACATCCCATGCGGCGCACCGGGTGCTCTCGCTTCCCCTCTATCCCGAGCTGGAGAGCTCGGACGCCGAGCGCGTAGTTTTAACCTTGAAGGGGGTCCTGTCCTCATGACCGAGCAAACACAGATTCATTCCAGCGCGGAAATTCAGGACGACGCAGTGGTGGGTCCGGGCACGCGCATCTGGCAGCATTGCATCGTCATGGCGGGTGCGGTGATCGGTTCCGAATGCAAACTGGCCCATAATGTGTTTGTGGAATCCGGGGTGGTGGTGGGCGACGGCGTGACCATCAAGGATAATGTGACGCTTTATGAAGGCGTCACCATCGGAGACCGGGCTTTTATCGGGCCCAATGTGGTGTTTACCAATGTCCGTAATCCCCGCGCCTTCATCAGCCGCAAGCAGGACTATCGGCTAACGGTTATCGGTGAGGGCGCCAGTATCGGCGCCAACGCCACTCTCGTCTGCGGCGTGACCGTGGGGCCATACGCGCTGGTGGGAGCAGGCTCGGTGGTCACGAGGGACGTGGCGGATCATAAAATGGTGGTAGGTAATCCAGCCCGAGCTGTGGGTTGGGTGGGCCGCGCCGGGGTGCGGCTGGCGGACGATCTTGTATGCCCGGAAACGGGAGAACATTACGAAAAAACAAAGAACGGTCTCATGCTGAAGGACGATCAGGGGGAATCATGACCAAGGAAAAAATCAAATTTGACACCGCGCGGGTGGACCTGTCGGATAAGACGGTTCTCGTGACCGGAGGAACCGGGTCCTTTGGGCGGCATTTCGTGAAGACGGTTCTGGCAAGCCATAATCCGAAACGGCTCATCGTCTTCAGCCGGGACGAGGCCAAACAGCATGACATGGCCCAGGACTTCACGGCGGAGGAAAAAGAAGTTCTGCGGTTTTTCATCGGCGACGTGCGTGATCGCGATCGTCTGGAAATGGCCATGCGCGAAATAGATGTGGTCATTCACGCCGCTGCTCTAAAACAGGTTCCGGCGGCCGAATACAATCCCTTCGAATGCATTAAGACCAACGTGCATGGTGCGGAAAACGTGGTCCAGGCGGCCATCCGCACGGGCGTGAAACAGGTGGTGGCGCTGTCCACCGACAAGGCGGCCAGCCCGATCAATCTCTATGGCGCGTCCAAGCTGGCCTCGGACAAGATTTTCGTAGCCGCCAACAACCTTTCAGGAAGCGTGGGCACGCGTTTCTCCGTGGTCCGCTATGGCAATGTTCTGGGCAGCCGCGGCAGTGTGGTGCCGTTTTTCCAGAAGCTCATCGCCGAAGGTGCCAAGACCCTCCCCATTACCGATCTGCGCATGACACGGTTCTTGGTCACCCTGGACCAGGGCGTGGCTTTCGTCCTGTCCTGTTTTTCCATGATGCGCGGCGGCGAGATTTTCATCCCCAAAATTCCCAGCATGAAGATGGTGGACATGGCCACGGCGCTGGCGCCCGATCTGTCTCACGAGGTGGTGGGCATCCGCCCCGGTGAAAAACTTCATGAGGTGATGATTACCGAAGATGACGCCGTCACCACCGTGGAGTTTTCCGACCGTTACGTGATCGAGCCGGCCATCCATCTTTGGGACGGGGAGTCTTCGGTCAGCGATGGAAGCAAGCCGGTGGCCGAAGGGTTCCGTTACGCCAGCAACACCAACGAGGACTGGCTGGATGCCGAGGCTCTGCGCGAACTGATGACCCATATGGAACAATGACCTCACCGCCACGCCGTTTCCTTTCCTATGGCCGGCAGCAGATCGGCGATGACGACATAGCCGCCGTCACCGATGTGCTGCGCGGCGACACCCTCACCACCGGGCCGAAAGTGGCGGACTTCGAGGCCGCGCTCGGCCAAGTCACCGGCGCGTCTCATGGGGTGGCCTGTTCCAGTGGCACAGCGGCACTGCATTTGGCGGCCATGGCGCTCAATTTGGGCCCGGGGGACAAGGTGGTAGTGCCGGCGCTCACCTTTCTTACCACCGCCAATGTGGTGCGCATGACCGGGGCCGAGGTGGTGTTCGCCGATGTGGGCCCGGTAACTGGCCTCATGGGCGGGAAAGAACTTTCCGCCGCCTTGTCGCAAAAGGGTTCGGGACAGGTAAAGGCCGTCTTCTCCGTCCACTACGCCGGACAATGCGCGGCGCCGGACGAACTGGCGGCGGTGGCCAGGGGTCTTCCCGTGGTGGCTGATTCCTGTCATGCCCTGGGCACGGCCTATGGGTCGGATGGAAAAGTGGGCGATTGCCGCCATGCCGTGATGGAGACCTTCTCCTTTCATCCGGTCAAAACAATCGTTGCGGGCGAGGGTGGCGCGGTCACCACCAATGACGGTGTATTGGCACAACGGTTGCGCCGGTTGCGCAATCACGGCATGACCCGGGACGCAGATGCCTTTGTCCGCAACGATCTGGCCCGTGACGGCGACGGGGATACCAATCCCTGGTATTACGAAATGGCGGAGTTGGGCCTTAACTATCGGCTCAGCGATATTCATTGCGCGCTGGGGCTGAGTCAGCTGGGCAAACTCGATACCTTTTGCGCCACCCGCCGCGCCCTGGCCGCCCGCTATGATGAAAAACTGGCGTCTCTGGACCCTTTGGTGCGGCCGCTGGGCCGTGTGGCCGGCTGCGATCCGGCCTGGCATCTTTACGTGGTGCGTATTGATTTTGCCGCTCTCGGTATTGAGCGCGCCGCCCTCATGGCACGGCTGAAGGAGGCCGGGATCGGCACCCAGGTCCATTACCTGCCGCTGCATATGCAGCCCTATTACCGGGACCGCTACGGCGAGTTGTCCCTTCCCGGCGCGGAAACCTTTTACAAACAGGAGCTTTCCCTGCCCCTCTTCCCGGATATGACAAAGAAAGAAGTGGACTACGTGGCGGCAACTCTTGGCAAGATTGCGGGCGGGAGCGCATGAACCGCTCGGTGTGCATCGTCCAGGCCCGCATGGCCTCGACCCGCCTTCCCGGAAAGGTGCTGTTGGAACTGGCCGGGCGCACGGTGCTTTCCCATGTGCTGGAACGCTGCCAAGCCATACCGGGAATTGACGCCGTGTGCTGCGCCTCCCCCGAAGGGGCCGATTGCGACACGGTGGTGGCAGAGGCCGAGCGCTGCGGCGTGGAGATATTCCGCGGCTCCGAGAAGGATGTGCTTGACCGTTATTATGGCGCAGCCAAGGCGCTTAATGCAGATTTTGTGCTGCGCGTCACCAGCGATTGTCCGTTGATCGACCCCGAACTTTGTGGCCGGGTGCTGGCCGAGGTGACGTCGGGCCGCGCCGATTTCGCCACCAATAACATACCGGTGACATGGCCCCACGGCCTTGACTGCGAGGCTTTCACCTTTGCCTTGCTGGAGCGGGCTGCCGGCGAGGCGCAGGCTGCTATGGAGCGCGAACATACGGGGCTCTTCATGCGCCACGCGTCGGGCGTGCGCCGCGCCAATGTGGCGGCCGAGAAAGAAAACATCGGTCATCACCGCTGGACCCTTGATATGCCTCAGGACTATGCCTTCTTCGATGCGCTGTTTTCTCATCTTCCCGAGGGTCCGGAAGGGTGGGGCTATGGCGTGCCTCTGGCGCTGGTCGAGGTCGATCCAGAGCTGACGACCATCAACGCCGGCCATGAACATCCCTTGAAAAATGAACATTCTGTTCCGCGCTGACGCCGGAGAACAAATCGGTTCAGGGCATCTCATGCGCTGTCTTGGTTTGGCCCAGCATCTGCGGGATGAGGGGGCATCCTGTTCACTCCTGACAACGGCGGTGGCGGAACCTGCCCTGTTCCGTTGGCGGGAGGAAGAGATTAATGCACAGGAACACCAAGCCGAGCGCGGCTCATTGGAAGATGCGGGAGCTACGCTGGCAGCGGCGGCCGCCAGCGGGGTGCAGTGGATCGTGGCCGATGGCTATGAATTCGGTTTGGACTGGCAGCGGGCAGCGAAAGAAGGTGGGGCGGGGCTTGTCTGTTTCGACGATCTGGGCGGTGCGTCTTTCGCCGCCGATCTGGTGGTCAACCAGAATCTGGGCGCCCAAGACCTGTCCTATGATATGGAGGGCGGTGGCCGTGTTCTGGCGGGGCCGGACTATGTGGTGCTGCGGCGGGAGTTTCATCACACGCAACGGGAGGCCGCTTCCACGCCGCCACATCTTCTCGTCACCTTCGGCGGCTATGATGAGGACAATCTTGCCCTTGCCGCCATGAAGGAACTTGCAGGCCTGGAAACGCCCTTTACCGCCACTGTGATCTGTTCGGCAGATGCGCATGGCCTGGAAGAAGCGCAAGCCTTTGCGGCCCCCCATGGGGAGAAATTCCGTGTCTTGCCGCCAACCCACATGGCGCCCTTGATGGCGGCGGTTGATCTGGCCCTGTGCGCCGGGGGCACTACGTCGCTGGAAATGGCCGCGCTCGGTGTGCCCATGGTGCTGGTGACGGTGGCCGATAATCAGGAGCCCGGCGCGGCGGCTTTGGACCACGCCGAATGCGCCCGCCTTGCGGGCCGTGGGGTTGGGGCGCTTGGCCCTGCCACAAAGATTCTGGATGATTTGATAAGAGATTCCGCAGCCCGTGAAGATATGAGCCGGGCCGGGACCGCTCTGGTGGACGGGCGCGGGGTGGAGCGTATTGCAGAGGCGATGCACGCGGGAATAACTCCCTCATGAATTCGCCTCACCTTCAAAGATGCGTTCCGTTTGACCTGACAGCCATAGGCGAACTGTCCGATTGGAGTGGGCGGCTGGTCTGGCCTGTTTCCCATGCAGAACAATATGACGTGCATCGACGCCAATTCGAGGGACTCATTCAACACATCGGTGGGATCGATGATGGCATGGTCCGGGATGTCCTTATGCTGGGCACAATTCCCCTTATGAGCGTGGTGCGGTTTCTCACGGATATGGCCATTGTGGTGGGGAATGGAAAATTCAGCGGTATTGAACTGGCTGGAAACCTGCCGGAATTGGCTTTCCTCCAGGGAAAGACAGGAGCGGAAGATATCCCGCTTCCTCCAATAGCCTCTTGTGAGGTGCCGGACAAGGCATGGCTTCGACGGCTGGTGCGCACAGCCAGTTGGACCCCGTGGCGGCATCTTGGAAAGACTTTCGCCGCGCCCACATCAATTGTCATCACCCACAATTCCCTTCTCCGTGAGGCGGCCAGAGAATCAAGCGATCGGCTTGTCTTCCATCAGGCCGAGAGTTGGCTGGCAAAGGCTCGGGCACAGAACCTGGGTGACGGATTTAATACGGATGTTATGGCGTTGGCAGAAAGCCTAGCCGATGTTCTGGCGACGTGCAGCGGTCTCAATGACTCGTGGAACGGCCGTTTGAGGACTCTAATCTTGCCTTGGGCGCAGAATCTGCTGCGGCAGGCGTCCCGAGACATAGAAGCCCTACGGCGAATGGATGATTTGCCCATGACCATATGGTCCGGGAGCGGGAGCTATTATCCGACCCGTGCCATGAGCCTGGCGGTCATGCGCAGGGGTGGGACGGTGAAGGGGTTCGAGCATGGCGGCTGTATGGGTTTTGGCGAAGATAATCTGATGATAGCTTTTGGCGAATTTGCTTCGGTAACAGAGTATATGTTCTGCACGCAGGAAAAAGCGGACTTTCCCGGCCTTGCAGAGACTGTCGATTTGATTAAGCCGTTGCGCCGGATGAAGATTTCTGGGCTTCATGGCGACCCCGAATTTCGCTTTTCCGGCACCCACAGAAAACTCAATGGGAGGCGACCGAAGGTCGTTTATGTGCCAACGACTTTACTTGGCTTGCGCCAACTCTACCCACCCTTGCTTTCCGATGTGGTTGCTCTTGATTGGCAGTTGAGAGTGGCGGAATTCCTGTCACGGCTACCCATTAACTTCAGCTGTCGGCCTCATCCCGAGGGCTTTTATCCCTGGGACAGCCACCCTTTGGCGGACGTGGCGCCGCTAAGCGGTGGTCCCTTCAGGCAGGTGATGGATGAGGCCGATCTTTTCGTCTACGACTTTTTTCGGACCTCGTCACTTTGGGAATGTTTATGCACCGATAAACCGGTCGTTTTCCTCGGCATCTCTTTAGGTCATGAGCCTTTTGCTCCGGAAGTGCAGGCTTTGATGGAAGAGCGATGCAGGTTCGTTGATGTGGTGTTCGACGAGAACAATGTGCCCCGGTTTGACGGCGAGATGCTGGCTCAGGCCGTGATGGATGATTTGGGACCGGCTGATTCATCCGCCATACGCCGGGTACAGGCGGGTCAGTATGAGCCGGAAAGACTCTAGGGTATCCTCTTAAATAAATTTGAGGTCAACGATGGACACAAATCTGACCCTGAAATTGCCAGCGGATAGACACTGGGCATGGTGATTGAGGTAGGGAAAGAACAGCCCGACCGGGTCTTTGAAACTCCCGATGAGGTGGCCGCCTATTTCGACCGCCTGTGGCCGTTGCCGCGCAGCATCACCGGTGAGGGCGTGCGCGCCAGCCATGACATTCTGGGCGAGATCGTGCCTTTGCAGCGGACCGAGATTCCCAGCGGCACGCGTTGTTTTGACTGGATGATTCCCAAGGAATGGATTGTTCGCGAGGCCTATGTGGTGACGCCCGCAGGCGATCGTATTCTCGATTTTAGCGAGAATAACCTCCATCTTGTTAGTTATTCGATGCCGTTCCGTGGCCGGATGACCCTTCAGGAGCTCGATTCCCGTCTCTTCAGCCTTCCCCACATGCCCGAGGCTGTTCCCTACAGGACCAGCTATTACAAAGAGGACTGGGGTTTCTGTATTTCCCAGAATCAACGTGATTCGCTTGCCGAAGGCGAATACGAAGTAGTGGTCGATAGCGATCTGGTCAACGGCTCCATGACCATGTCCGAATGCGTTTTACCGGGAGAGACAAAACAGGAAGTCCTGATCTCCACCTATACCTGCCATCCATCGATGGCAAATAACGAACTGTCTGGTCCGTTGGTGGCGGCTTTTCTTGCACGGCGACTGGCTGCATTACCAAAAAGACATCTCACCTATCGTTTTGTTTTTCAGCCCGAGACCATTGGCGCCATCGCCACGCTCCAGAGAATAGGCGATCATCTGAGGAAAAATTTGGTTGCCGGCTATGTGGTCACCTGTGTCGGCGATACGGGGAATTTTTCCTATAAGAGGTCACGTCGTGGCGATACCCTTGCCGATCGCGCCTGCGAACACATCCTGGCCAACTCCGGGGGTCCAGCCAAGATTACCGACTTCCGTCCCATGGGCAGTGACGAACGGCAGTATTGCTCACCGGGGTTTGATCTGCCCGTTGGTGTGCTGAGCCGTAGTGAGCCTGGAACGTATCCTCATTACCATACGTCGCTGGACAACCGGGATGTCATTTCCTTCGAGGCTATCTGCGAAAGCATTGATATGTACTACCGCCTCTGTCTCCTGCTGGAGAGCAACCGCGTTTACCGGAGCCAGGTGATGTACGGCGAACCGCATTTAAGCAAATACGACCTCTATCCCACGCTCGGAGGAAGTGCCGATGCGTATTTTGAGGTCGGAGATATCCTTTGGCTGATGTCACTGGCCGACGGCAGCCGTGATCTGTTGGCTGTGGCCGAGCGCAGTGGGTCGGAGTTTGGCCGTCTGGTGGAACTTGCTCAGCGCTGTGTCGAAGCTGGTCTTTTGAAGGAGGAAGAAGCGACGCCCTAGGTGTCGCGTGGTTCAATCCGGCAGAGCATTCCTTCGGCTTTTCCAGCCTTGATCACGCTGGCGGTGGCATCATACAGAAGGCTGGCCTTGATGGTCCGCAACCCGTTTCCTTCTCCCGGGCGGCAGCCTTTATAGAGCCCTGCTTGCCAAAGGTGTTCCTCCATGGGCGTGACGTAGGTCTCTATACCTTTGTCGAGATCGCGGACGAAAAGGCCGAAGGTGCGTTCCTCGGAATGTCCAGCCGCATCGGTAAAGGGGCCGGTAAATGTCTTGTGGTAGCGGTAAGGGACCTCAAGGGCCTCTTCCACGAAATGGTGGAAGGTCATGCTGCTTTGATCGGGAAGGTCGAGGACAGCGATCTTGCCGCCGCCACGGTGAAGCAATCCGAACGGGGAATCGGCGCCATAGCCGCTAAAATTGACAACGCCTTCGAACTCCTGCGCACGGGCGCCGATGAC
>JASLYJ010000039.1 GCA_030739855.1 Alphaproteobacteria bacterium
AAATATAGCGGTTTCGATAGGGTCGTATTTCTCAACCATGCTGGATCAATCGATTAATTGGGATGATGCAGAAAAGCTCTGTTCGCAATGGGGTGGACATTTTGCCTTGAAGGGCGTGATGAGCGTCGAAGATGCTAAGAGAGCAGTTGATATCGGGTGCACGGGGATCATGGTGTCGAACCACGGAGGTCGGCAGTTAGATGGCGCGCGAGCACCGTTTGACCAACTGGCAGAAATTGTCGACGCGGTAGGTGATAGGGTTGATGTGATATGTGAAGGCGGCATTCAGCGCGGAACTCATGTTTTAAAGGCCTTGTCCGTAGGTGCCAAAGCATGTTCGGGGGGGCGTTTGTATCTCTATGCTTTAGCTGCAGCGGGGCAGGCGGGTGTGGAGAGGGCGTTGAATCAATACCGCACCGAATTAGAACGCGGCATGAAATTGATGGGCTGCACTTCGATTGATCAGCTTAGCCGTTCAAATTTAAGGTTCCGCTGATCATGCGTAATCGCCAGGATGCGTAAGCTTGTGTGTAGCGTAAATCTAGATAATGACCTCAAAACCTTCAAAAACTGGGGGGCCTAGGTAAACGTCGCTGTGCCCACCTGCTCTCTTATGCGCTAGGCGGAATGCCTCCGATTTTGTCCAATTAATGAAATCTTCCTGGGATTTCCAAGTGCTGTGTGAAGCATACAGTGTGTGGGTCTCTTCTGCGTCACTCCTAATTAGATGAAACTCTACGAATCCAGGCACGTCATCTAAATGAGTTTCACGTTCTTTCCACATTTTCTCAAAATCCGTTTCTCGACCCAAAACGATCTTAAAACGGTTCATTGCTATATACATTTATCAGACCTTTGTTTGATGTCTTGGCTGTTCTTGGTTACGCCGCCTCATAGGCAGCCATACTCACGGGCTGACGCTTGGCTCCCCAATCACCTGGCGCGGCCTCAAAAACCCCGGCGCAGGGCGTGCCACAAGAGGCGCACTTCCCCTGCACATCCAGGTTCCACGCCCCCAGTTGATACCAATCCCGCTCGATCAGCAAGTTGCCGCATTGATGGCAATAGGTGCTGCCGCCTTCGCAGTCGTGCACGTTTCCGGTATAGGCGTGGCGTATCCCACGTTGCTGTGCGATCTCCCGCGCCCGGCTCAAGGTCTGCGGCGGTGTGGGTGATATGTCCATCATCTTCCAGTCGGGGTGGAAGGCAGAAAAATGGAGTGGCACGTCGGGGCCGAGCTTCTCCGCCACCCAGCTACAGAGTTCATGGAGCTCGGCGGCGCCGTCGTTCTCGCCGGGAATCAGCAAAGTTGTGATCTCGATCCAGACCCCGGTCTCGTGTTTCAGATATTCCAAAGTTTCGAGAACCGGCGCCAGTTCGCCCGAACAAATCTTCTTGTAGAAACTCTCGGTAAAGGCCTTCAGATCCACATTGACGGCGTCCATATGACGGAAGAACTCCTCCCTCGGCTCCGCGCACATATAGCCCGAGGTTACCGCCACGTTCCTGATCCCCTGTTCGTGGCAGGCGGCGGCAACGTCTACGGCGTATTCATGAAAGATAATGGGGTCGTTGTAGGTAAAGGCCACAGAGCGGCAGTCTAAATCACGTGCTGCGGCGGCAATGGCCTGCGGTCCCGCGCGCGAGGTCAGGCGATCGAATTCCCGTGATTTGCTGATATCCCAATTCTGGCAGAACTTACAGGTAAGGTTGCAGCCCGCCGTACCAAAGGAGAGCACCGGGGTGCCAGGCAGGAAATGGTTGAGTGGCTTCTTTTCTATTGGGTCGATACAAAACCCGCTGGAGCGCCCATAGGTGGTGAGAACGATGGCATCATTTTCACGGGCGCGCACGAAACACAGGCCGCGCTGCCCCTCATGCAGGACGCAAAACCGCGGGCAGAGATCGCAGCGCACGCGGCCGTCCTCAAGCATGCTCCAGAACCGTCCGGGAACGGTGTCCTTCAAGGCTGCCGGGGTAGTATCAGCATCCATAAGCATCAGATGGGAGCTGGGGGCTGGGAATCAACATACCACACCCCCTCACATCGCACCCCCTTTACATGAGCACATGGCGACGCTACCTGTTAGGAAGGGCAAAAGATTGGAAAAATTAAGTAAATACGCCATGACCCGGACCCCATCACAAAGCTTGTCAGATTTCGTCCGCCCGCCCGCAGTAGCTGGACAGTTCTATCCCAGCGACGCTGTAACACTGGCCGCCGAAGTGGAAGGCTATCTCTCCGCTGCGAAAGCCGGAAGTGTGGGAAAAAACGACACATCACCAAAGGCCCTTATCGTACCTCATGCCGGCTACATGTATTCCGCCCCGGTGGCGGCTGCCGCCTATGCAAGTCTTGCCCCCCTGCGCGGCATTGCGCACAGGGTGGTACTCATGGGACCTGCCCACCGCGTGATGCTTGACGGACTGGCACTGAGCGGAGCCACCTCCTTCGCAACGCCACTGGGCGAAGTAGCGGTGGACCACGAGGCCTACGAAGCGATTATCGATCTTTCTCAAGTCTGTGTTATGGACGAAGCTCACGCCTCGGAACACAGCATCGAAGTGCATCTTCCCTTCTTGCTTTCCTGTCTCGACGATTTCGCCATAGTGCCGCTGGTGGTGGGGAGGGCTTCGGCGCAAGAGGTGGCGCAGGTGTTAGAGCGCCTATGGGGCGGACCTGAAACCCTGATTATAATTTCCTCTGACCTCAGCCACTACCACGATTACGACACGGCCACACGCATGGACTCCGCTACATCGCGTGCTATCGAGACCCTTGCGCCGAACGATATTGGTCAAGAAGGGGCCTGCGGCCGTGTTCCCATTCACGGCCTACTCACCGTGGCCAAGAAAAATGGCCTCCACGTGCGCATGTTAGATTTACGTAATTCTGGCGATACCGCAGGTTCTCGTGACCAGGTAGTGGGTTATGGCAGCTATGTCATCGCTTAAGGAAGCAGTCAGAGGCCAGACCACCCCGCGGGAGATAGATGATTTGCTGCGCCGTCACGACAAAACCCTTCTTCGCCTTGCCGCAGACTCCATTGACCACGGCCTGCGCGAGGGGCACGCCCTGGCGGTGACGGTAGAGAACTACGCCCCAGAGCTTAGCGACCTCGGCGCCAGTTTTGTCACCCTGAAAACAGGGACAAGCCTGCGCGGTTGTATCGGCTCGGCTTTAGCGAGGCGGGCTCTGGTTCTTGATGTGGCTACCAACGCTTTTGCTGCAGCCTTCAACGACGGTCGCTTTTCACCGCTAGAAATTCATGAACGCCGCGACCTCACCATCTCAGTGTCAGTGCTTTCTGCCCCCCAGGATATGGGCTTCTCTGGCGAGGCAGAGCTTATCTCCCTACTGCAGCCCGGCATTGATGGCTTAATAATAAGTGATGGCGCACACAGCGCGCTGTTCCTACCAACGGTGTGGAAATCCCTGCCTGATCCCCACGCTTTCTTGGAGCACCTCAAGCGCAAAGCTGGCTTGTCCTCAGATCCCTGCTCGGATAGCCTCACGGCTCAACGTTTTACCGCCACCGTCGTCACCCTATTCGCCGACGGTATCATTGCCCACAGCGAGGATTAAGTTTCCTTTTTCTCTGTGTCATTTCTCCCGCATTGTTCACAAAAGTCTCGAATCCATGAAAATTACTTTTCCCAAGATTTTTCTCGCCACAGCCGCTCTTGGCCTTCTTTTCCACGGCGCTACAACGGCCGTTGAATTGCAGATCGAGGACATAGTAATAGGCACTGGAATAGCGGCGACTAATAACGACCGGCTGGTGGTGAACTATAAAGGGCACCTTGAGGACGGCACCCAGTTTGACAGTTCCTATGCGCGGAGCAAACCATTCGAGTTTGACCTCGGACAGGGACAGGTGATCCTAGGCTGGGACAAGGGACTCTGGGGCATGAAGGTAGGTGGTAAACGCCGGCTCGTGATCCCTCCCAAGATGGGATATGGCAGCAATGACCTTGGCCGGATCCCACCCAATTCCACTCTTATTTTCGAGATCGAGCTGGTGGAAATCCGCTAGCCTCACCACACCTAGAAATAAACATCAGAGGCTAAATAGAAGAGGCTGGAACTGGTCCCTTTGCGCTGATAGAAAGAAAGACGCTGAAACAATAACGGCGAACCTGTGTTTTCCATTCTCAGCACAACAAAACACGCCCTGGGTCATTGCCCCTTCCCGTGTACCCATAGCGATAGGAAAGGCCTATAGAGAATGCGCGGAGCTAAACAAATCGCATCAGGACAGATTTCCGAAAACGCCCCCGCCGACTCCCCCTCTCCGTGCCTCATGGCCAATGCCATACGGGCACTGGCCATGGACGCCGTGGAGCAGGCTAATTCAGGACATCCTGGTATGCCGCTGGGCATGGCCGACGTAGCCACCGTCCTGTTTACCCGCTTCCTCAAATTTGACGCCGCCATGCCACGCTGGGCCGACCGCGATCGTTTCGTGTTGTCCGCAGGACACGGCTCCATGCTCCTCTACGCCTTGGCCTATCTTACTGGCCAGAAGGATATGGGGATCGACCAGATCAGAAACTTTCGCCAACTGGGTAGTCGCACCGCCGGTCACCCCGAATACGGACTCGCCTCCTGTATTGAGACCACCACCGGCCCCTTAGGGCAGGGTATAGCCAACGCTGTGGGCATGGCTATCGCCGAGCGCATGATGGCTGCGCGTTTCGGCGAACTGCTAGTAAATCACTATACCTATGTGATCGCCGGGGACGGCTGTCTGATGGAAGGGATCAGCCATGAGGCCATCTCCATCGCAGGGCACCTGAAGCTGGGCAAGCTGATCATGCTATTCGATGATAATGATATCACCATTGACGGCCCTACCGGGATTACCGTTTCCGATGACCAACAAGCGCGTTTCAAGGCATGCGGCTGGGACGTGCGCAATGTGGACGGCCACGACTCAGAAACCATTACCGCCGCCATTGGAGAAGCACGCGCCACCGATACGCCCTCACTCATTTCCTGCTCCACCACCATTGGCTTCGGTGCCCCCAACAAACAAGGTACCGCCGCTGCCCACGGTGCTCCCCTCGGTGCTGATGAAGTGACCGCCACCCGTGAAGCCCTTGGCTGGGAAGCTCCTCCTTTTGAAATACCAGCCCCTATACTCGCTGCATGGCGCGCCTCCGGAAGCCGAGGTCGCGGTGAACGAGAGGCTTGGGACGCGCGGCTTGCCAAGGACGCAAATGGGGACACATTTACCCGTCGCATGTGCGGCGAGCTAACTGAAGGCTGGGAGGCCGCCCTTACTACGTTTAAGGAAGCCCTGGCCACTGAGGCGCCAAAATGGGCTACCCGAAAATCTTCCCACGAGGTGTTAGAGGTGATGACCGCGGCCCTGCCCGAAATGGTCGGTGGATCGGCTGACCTCACCGGATCTAACCAGACCAAGACTAAGGCCCAGACCCCCATCACTCGGGATGATTTCTCAGGAGGCTATATCTATTATGGGGTACGCGAGCACGCTATGGCCGCTGCGATGAACGGCATCGCCCTGCATGGCGGATTCGTGCCCTATGGCGGCACCTTCCTGATCTTTACCGACTACTGCCGTAATTCCATTCGCCTTTCAGCCATGATGAAGCAGCGTGTAGTCTACGTCATGACCCATGATTCCATCGGCTTGGGCGAGGACGGCCCCACCCACCAGCCGGTGGAACATCTGGCCACCCTGCGAGCCATTCCCAATCTTTATGTCCTGCGTCCAGCTGATGCCATGGAGACTGCCGAATGCTGGGAAATTGCGCTCAAACGAGCCGATGGCCCTTCCGTGCTTTCCCTGTCGCGCCAGGGACTTCCTGCCCTGCGCAAGGAGGTAACAGCGGAGAATTTATGCTCCCGCGGCGGGTATATTCTAGCCGAAGCTGATGGAGATCCCCACGCCACCATTTTGGCTAGTGGCTCGGAAGTAGAAATCGCACTGGCTGCTCGCAACATCCTTCAGACAGATGGTATTCCCGCCCGTGTGGTGTCATTGCCCTGCTGGGAAGCCTTCGACGCTCAACCCCAAAATTACCGCTGCAAGATTCTGGGGGAAAATACGGTAAGAGTAGCGGTGGAAGCCGCTACCACCTTCGGCTGGGAACGCTACGTAGGAAACGACGGCACGGCTATCGGCATAAACAGTTTTGGCGAATCGGCCCCGGCCAGCGTCCTTTACGAACATTTTGGAATCACCGCCGAAGCCGTAGCCGATGCTGTGAAGGCCCGCCTCGGCAGCGCATGAGTTCATCCTGCACCCATGGCTGATTTCGCAACGCTGGACAACCTGGACGTTTCTGGCAAGCGTGTTCTCGTGCGCGCCGATCTCAATGTGCCCATGAAAGGCGGCGCCGTCACCGATATCACCCGCATCGCGCGACTGGTTCCTACTCTGACCGAGCTTGCAGGAAAGGGCGCACGGGTGATAGTGGCCTCACATTTCGGGAGGCCCAGGGGAAAGGCGGTGTCGGAAATGTCTCTGAGACCCCTGGCTGGGCCCCTGAGTAAGGCACTTGGAGACGCGGCGGTGGTTTTTGCTACCGATTGTGTCGGCGAGGAAGCCAAAAAAACCGTGGATGGCCTGGAGCCCGGTGGCTTCGTCCTGTTGGAGAATGTGCGCTTCCACGCCGGTGAGGAGGCCAATGATCCCGGTTTCGCCGCAGCCCTTGCCGCCAATGCCGACCTTTACGTGAACGACGCCTTTTCCTGCGCCCACCGCACCCATGCCTCCACCCATGCCGTGGTGGAACTTCTTCCGGCGGCGGCGGGACGGCTTATGGAGGCCGAACTGGCGGCACTGGCGGGCGCCTTGGAGAACCCGCAACACCCGGCCGCCGCCATCGTCGGTGGCGCTAAGATTTCCACCAAGCTCAACCTTCTGGGAAACCTGTGTAGGCGGCTCGATTTGCTGGCTATCGGCGGCGCCATGGCCAACACCTTTCTCCATGCCCAAGGCGTGGATGTAGGCAATTCCTTGTGCGAGCATGACATGGCAGAGGCCGCGCGGGCCGTTCTCGGTCAAGCGCAAGAGGCCAGCTGTGAGATCATGCTTCCCGTTGATGCCGTGGTGGCCAGGGAATTGGCCTCGGGTGTTATCACCCGCATTGTAGCCATCGGCGAGATACCCAAGGAGGCCATGATTCTGGATGTGGGGCCGCAGAGCACGGCGGACCTGGTGGGCCATCTGGAGACGTGTAAAAGTGTGGTGTGGAACGGGCCGCTGGGGGCCTTCGAGACCCCACCCTTCGATGCCGGAACCAATGCCGTGGCCGAAGCCGCCGCAAGGTTGACGCGAGAGGGAAAACTTATAAGCGTGGCGGGAGGCGGCGATACGGTTGCGGCTCTGGCCCATGCCGGGGTAATAAATGACTTGATTTATGTTTCGACGGCAGGCGGTGCCTTTCTCGAATTCATCGAGGGCAAGGATCTGCCTGGTGTTATAGCGCTCAAAACCGCCACCAAAGTTCCGGTACTATAGGGAGAATAAAAACCATGTCGGCTTCGCAATTAGCACAAACAGCCCAGGAAATCGCGGCCAGGCCACGAGGCATTCTGGCGGCGGATGAAAGCACCGGCACCATTGAAAAACGCCTCAAAAGTATCGATGTCGTCTCCAGCGAGGACAATCGGCGCGACTATCGTGAATTACTGTTTCGCACCGAGGGGCTAGGGGAATTTATTAGCGGCGTGATCCTCTACGATGAGACTATTCGCCAGAAGGCCGCCGACGGCACGCCATTAGTCGATGTTATCCGCAGCCAAAATATAATCCCAGGAATCAAGGTCGATACAGGTGCTAAAGACCTGGCGGGTACGGCTGGCGAGAAAGTGACCGAGGGCCTGGACGGCTTGCGCGAGCGTATGGGCGAATACCGCGAAATCGGGGCGCGTTTTACCAAATGGCGCGCAGTGATCACCATCGGAGAGGGCATCCCCAGCGATGCCTGCATTTCTGCCAACGCCCATGCCCTGGCCTGCTATGCCGCGCTGGCTCAGGAGGCCGACCTAGTGCCTATTGTCGAGCCGGAAGTCCTAATGGACGGCGCGCATGATATCACGCGTTGTTACGAGGTCAGCGAA